>JBBQHD010000109.1:0-9225 GCA_038323665.1 Bdellovibrionales bacterium | reverse complement strand
CGAAGATTTTCTTTGCGGGACGGGAGCTTCATCTAGAAAAAGTCCAACAGCCCTCGCGCTATATCCGCGATGCTGCTTAAATATACACACGAGACAGAATCGCTTAACAATTAGGGAGACAGAATCGCCTGCTATCGACAGAGCAGGTTAAATTTGCCCTAGATCGATACCAAAGCTATGCATTAAAAATAAGGAAGCAGATTGAACAAGAAATTGAAAATTTAAACCGGAATAATATTAATATTGACGTAAGGATGCGATACATTCGCATCGAATTTCTGGCCATTTGCTTGCGCGAGGTTTTGCAGCATTACCCCTACGATGATAAATACCAAGTCAATGATATGATCGACAAACTTAAAAAACACGCAGATACAATTCCGCCACTGCGAGAAATGTTTTTTGTCCTGGCGGAAAATGCAGAATACCAACTGCTGAATATAGATAATAATTTGTTTAGAAGATCCAAATATACTTTTGAATTAGCTGATTTAGGTGTAAATCTAGATGCCTATGGATCATCAAATCTGAACCAGGTCGTGATGTCTGCCGTAGGAAGTTCATATGCTATAGACACTGGATTAAATACGAAATTAGAAAAAACTTTTCTTCGCGATGGAAAAGTTTATATGCAGCATTTGCACCAATACGATAGAATTCTTGGACTTTCAGAAGATGGAAAGAATCTTTTCTGGTCAGTCAAAGGCCCAACTCGAGTGCAATATTATAAAAACAAAGAAGAAGTTTATACGCATGTTAATCAAACACAAGAGGTTAGATTTGAATATCTTGGTAATGGAGTATTCTCATTTGTGCCATCAGTTGCATCTACGCCAGCTAAGACAAGTTTTTTTAAGGACGGCAGCGAAATGGACTCGATCAACAATTACCCTAATCAAAATTTGGGTATGGAGGAGCTTAAAGTCGGATTTACCGATGCACATAACTTCCATCTCATTTATTCAGCCAAAGTCGATTTTTTCTTTAATAATTTATCTTTTCAAATTAATCACAGTCAATCGGGTGGATTGGATTTATATCTTAACGGCGCAAAACTGCTGTCTGGTAAATATGGATATAGCCCCATTGTGGTTGGAACGCCAATCAATCCAGAATATTATATTATCGACTATAGCAATAAACCTGTGCGCGGCTCATTTCAGTTTACAGAAATATTTATTCACAGAGTGATGCGCAATGGGAAACTTAAACCACTTTCATTTTCCGAAGCCTATAAGGTGTTCGATAAGTGGAAAGATAATCCTTTAGTGGCTATTTGGCGAACCAACGATTTTTTTGATATGATTAATAGAAGCATTCAACCATTTTCCATGCCCGGTGCTTTAAATTTTCTAAATAACATTTTTTCGGATCCTCTTTCCACCTGCAGTAAAAGAAAGCCTGCATTCCCATCCGAAAGAAATCGCAATGGTGGCTTGGAAGGTCTAGGATTCTATGGGGACAATGAAATGCTGGCCGAACGAGTTACCGGCGGTGGATTGATCATTCTTTTCTCGAAGGAATCCGTTAAAAAGCAATTTTCTGATAAATTCGAAGAATTAAGACATCAAAGCATTTCCCAAAACCCGCAGATTTCCTTACAGTCAATTCACTTCGCTAGAATTAATATTAATTCACTGATGGACGAACGTAAAAATAAATTTACTGAAGCAGTTGCGCAGACCACTTCGGTATCGGAATCAGATCTAGTCGCTAACGAAAATAATTCACAAAAAGATCTTGATCAAGATCAATCCCTGCAACGCATAGATCGATCGATTCAACTGCGCCTTGCATTTCTGTATAAAAATTTCGATTTTCTGCGAAGATTTGATCAAGAACTTTCCCAAGAACTGATTCAGACTGGATTATTTCTAGCACAAAATATGCCGGTGCTGTTGCAATCTTCGATGACCAAAATTGAAAAAGCCAATGCTCTTAAGCTTTGCTTTGATTTAAATATTCTGCACAAGTCATTCAATTCTAAATTTATAAAAAAACTTGCGGAAGTAATTATCGAACAGGATTTATCGGAATTGGCCTCCCTGCAACTTTCTGATGAAATTAATTTTCATTCAGATCGTCGGAGACGTTTGAAAAATAAGTCTGAAGCTGAAATCTATGATTCTAAAATAGAACTGCTGGGTTATTTGCCCCGCAATCACTAATTTGCACTGCCATTCCTAAATCGAACACAGCCCAATCACTTCCGACGCGGAAGTAAAATAGACCCAGTTAAAAATAAGCATAGATTAAACTACCGTCTTTTAGTTTGCTGACTAGGTTTTTTATTTTATCTTCGGCGACGGCGGGGCAGCCCCAGGAACGGCCGATTAATTTTAATTTTTCATTCACGTAGGCGGCGCCGTGGATGACGATGGCGCGGTCATAGGCGTTGCTGTTGGTTTTGGATTTTCCGTTCAATCGCAAAGATAAACCGTGATCGCCTTGGTAAGTTCCGCCGGTTAGAAAAAATCCCAAAGATGTTGCTTTTGTCTTGGCTGTATTGCTGAAGATTTTTGCACGGCCCGTGTGTTTTGGATCAGAACCTTTGCCGTGAGCAACTTGCATGCTTTCAACTTCACCATTTTTTAAATCAATGATGAAAAATCTTTTTTCTTGTGAGTCTTTGGAATAATCGATGACCGATAAATAATTTTTGTTTTTGATTTCATCTGTGTGTTCATTGAAAAACTCAACCGCTGATTTCAGTGCGCTGGTTTGAATCAAATGTTGTTGATCCAAGTTCTTCAGTTCTAGCTTTGTTGCGGCAAAACTAGTTTGAAAAAAAAATAACACGGCCAGCATCAGCGCTTAAACCTGCGGCGGATTTCCCAGCGAAATAGTGGTGGCAGATATCTGGCTATGGCAAGCCCCAGTCCAGTCGCTCCACCTGGTAATAAATAAGTTTCGTCATGCAATACGGCATCGTGAATCATTTCTGCGTATTGTTTCGTTGAAATAGATTCTTGGGGAATATCGATATTCTGCGAGTATTTTTTTTCTATATCGTCAAACATCTGTGTTTTAATTCCAGGGGTTACCAAACACAAAGTGGAAACTCCGGTGCCTTTGACTTCGGCTTCGATGCAATCTGAAAATGCAGCCACTGCAGATTTCGATGCCGCATAAGTCGACGCACAGGGAAAATGCATAAAGGCTGAAACGCTGGCGTTGTTAATGATTTTTCCGCTGCCCCGGGAAATCATTCCGGGCAATACGGCCCTGGTTAATAAAACCAAAGAAATCACATTTACTTGAAACATCTTTTGAATGTCTTCGGCGGGTTGTGCTTCCAGTAACCCACCCGTTAACAATCCCGCATTGTTAAATAAGACATCGATTTTTTCTGACGAAATTTTTTTAATTAATGTAGCTAAACTTTCGGTATTGGCAAGATCGGCTTCCCAACTGGTCACGCTTAGTGCCCCGGCGGTTTTCATTTCATCTTCTAATTGCAAATCTTTTTTGCGAACGCATAAATGCAGATGGCAATGATCTTGGGAAAATCGATTGGCCACGGCTTTGCCGATGCCTCGGTTGGCGCCGGTGATAAACACTGATTTTTCTTTAATCTCCACTTTTCACCTCTGACAAACTAAGGCCATCATGACCCCAATTTTTTACTGTTTCACGAAATTGTATTTCATTGCCAATTTTTTTGTAACGAATGCTGCCTTTGCCCTGAGTAAACTTCTGACAAACCGGCCAAGTTTTAAAACGCAGGAAATCCCCGTTGTATAAAACCAAATAAAAGGCCGTAAACGGAGTTCGATCGTGCAAATCCAAGGAATAATCTTTTTTATCACCGGAAAAAAGTTCAGGTTGTTCGCCTTTCGAAAACTGCACCGCGATTTGATCGCATCTTTCGTTTCCTAAAATTCCCGCATGACCACTGACATGAGTCCATTTAACCTGCAACTGCATTTTTAATTTTGCCTGAATCGCATCTAATTCTTCAAATAAATCTCGGTTAGAAACATCTTGGCCTTCCAAAGTTTTCCAATCGCGACTTTTCCAACCGATGATCCACTTTTGAATTCCGTTGATCACATATTGAGAATCGGTAAAAATTTCGATGGATTTTTCAGGGTATTTTTTTAAAAGTCTGTCGGCCTGTGACAGCGCTTGGATGACTGCACTTAATTCCATGCGATTGTTCGTGGTTTGGGTTTCTGCCCCGCCCAATTCCTGAATAAATCCTGAAGAGGTTTCGATGATGCTGCCCCAACCACCTGGCCCGGGATTTCCCGAACAGGCTCCGTCGCCGAAAATCAGCATGACGGATCCCGCTGCCAAATTTGCGTTTGAAATTCTGCGCGGTCGCTTAGTCGAACAATACAAAGATGGACTGGCGTACTTGTTTCAATCAGTTTCATTTGGTTTAAGTGTAAGGCGTATTCCCCCAGTTGTTCAAATGCCTTTATCGAGTCCAGACGCGCGCCCGTTTTGTAATCAAAAATCCAGACCTCATCCTTAAACTTTCCCCACAGATCAATCCTGCGACGCAAAACTTTTCCGCTGGCCACAATACTGTAGCCCCATTCGCGCTGACCAGTTTCGAAAATGGATCTAAACGAAGATTCAGAATCCAACTGACTGGCAATACCAAATTTTTCCAAAATTCGGTCCGAAGTTCCCTGCCCCGTTTCCAAAGCTTGATGAACCTCAAGTCCGCGACGAACGGGATGCCAGACAGCCTTGAAATCTTGAACTGATAATTTTTTTTCAGCGACTGCAACTGGAATTTCAGCATAAATTTGAAAAGCCGTTCGCACCGAAGTCTTTTCCTTTGTCTGTGTCGAAGTAAAATCCAATAGAGCAAGTTTTTCTTCTGACCAAGTTTGGACTTTGTATTGGAAGGCAAACTGTTCATTGTTGTTGGCATGAACGCCTTCTTGCAAATCCCAGCCAATGAATTTTTCGGCCCAATATTTTTCAGGTTTAATCCAGAAAAAATGTAAGGCGCGAATGGCACGCGAACAGGCCACATAGAAAACTCGCTCGCTTTCCTTGCTGACTTCCACAGATCTTTCTTGGCGATTTTTTTCCGCCAAGGGGGAATACAGACTTGCGCCATTTTCGTCTATGGTATGCACACAGAAAATTCTTTTCTCTGAATCAAAACTCCATTTTGATTTTAATTCGGCCACAGATCTTTTTTCCAACCACGGAATCAATACTTCGGAAAACTGCAGTCCTTTCGAGGCATGAATCGTCATCACTTTGACTCGATTGGGGCTTAGGTGACTGGAAACTTCTTCTTGTTCGCTGATTTGAAATTTAGGGTTGAACTGCAAATATTCGTCGATGAATTCCAGTATCTGGAATTTGGATTGACGACTTTGCGATTTTAATTCGCGCAGTAACCTCCACAGTCGGCCTTCTGCTTGTCCTGTTGGATCTAGTTTTAATGCTGCATCGATCATACCGCTGTCTTTTAAAAAGATCCGAAAACTTTCCACAAATCCACTTTGGTCTAAAAGCAGCAGATAATTTTTCAGTCGATAAAATGGATGTTCCTTTTCCACTGTTTCTTCCAAGCAAACAGACCACAGTGATTTTTTTAGCAAAGTCTTCTGCTTAATTTCCAATAACTGATTCGACGGAATATAAAACCACGGACTGCGCAGCAGGGACCATAGATTCAGATCGTCTTCGGGCAGGGCCAAGAATCTTAAAAAAAACAGACTATCTAAAATTTCTCGTTTTTCTTCAAAATTTCCCCCGGAAGGAATTTCTGTGGGAATTTGATGGGCGGAAAGAATTCTTGCGATTTGCTGAACACTCTCGTTATTGCGGCACAAAATGGCGATGTCTTGTAAGGGAATATTCTTTTTTACCAATTCCTGAACGGAATTTAACACCACCTGTGGCATAAAATTAGATTTTTCATCCAGGATATTTAAATTCACTGCGGGTTCATCCAGACTTTGCACTTTGCTGGCAATCATTTCTTCGAAATCATTGCCAATGGAAAAAATTTGATTGATGGCCGCAAGCACTTGCGGTTCCGAACGGTGATTGCGACTGCTTTTGTTGACCTTAAATCCAGCGGCATCTAAAGCTTCTTGGGTTTCAAAAAAGATTTCACTGCGCGCCCCGCGAAAATAATAAATACTTTGCTGGGGATCACCCACGTAAAAACAAGGCGTTTCGCCAATTAAATTTTTTAAAATTTGCAATTGGATTGGGCTGGTATCTTGATATTCATCCACCATCCAAAAATCCCATTGCGCTTGAAACTGCAAGGCCACTTCGGGATGATCGCGCAATAAAGCGATGCTCATCAATTCTAAATCCGAAACGGCGAAAATTCCTGACTGTTGCAATTGCTGCAGCCATTTTAATTTATACAGTTCAGCTAATTTTTGTACCTGAACCGAATTTTTAACCATCACTTCCCAATGAAGAGGGCTAAACACCGATCCCTGATCACAAAATACATCTTTTGCTTCAGAATGAAAGTCAGCGTAAGCAGTCACCCAATTATCTGCAAGTGCTTTTGATTTTCGTATTTTGCTAAAATCCCAATAGGAATGCTGTGATAGATTTTTATAAAGACTTGCGTAATTGCCTAAAGACCACTGATCGGGAAAACACTTTAAGAAGGACAGCAAGACCACGCCATTGTCTTTTTCAGCAAGGGCTGCGGGGAATTCTTGTAAAAGAAATTGGGCTTGAATGGAAAGTTTTTCCAGGGGGCGCACACAACAGGCAAACAGGTCGGCATCTTGTGCTGAAGTCAAATCAGGGATGCGAATCGAGTGATCCACATACTGTGTGCAGAAATAAATTAAATCTGCAGCGGAATAATTTTCGAAAAGCTCTTGAAATTCAGTATTGCTTTTCAAAATCTGAAATAGAATTTTGCGACGTATATCGCTGACTTGCACAGCTGACGCAATAGTCAGTTCCTGCACCCCGCCCCATTCCTTGAAAGATTGCTGCAGCAAACGAAATAAAATTCCATGCATAGTGGAAATCTGCACATTCTTGGGATTCATCAATGTATCAATGGATTTTTTTTCCAGAATGGCTTTGGCTAAAATTCTTTCTTTTAATTCTTGAGTCGCCTTACGAGAAAATGTTGTAACCATAACGCGTGCGTCTGGTTTTTCTTGGAAAACTGAAAAAAAACTGCTGATCAGAGTGGTCGTCTTACCAGCCCCGGCCCCAGCTTGTAAAATTTGTGTTCTTAACGAAGATTCAGATGAGGTGCTCGGCACGACTTCCTCCAATCACAATTTTCGCAGTCCCTATCGGGATCAAAAGGCATCGGAGAAAAATCCCCGCCAGCAATTTTATCTTTCATCAAATGAATTTCTGCCGCAAGCCTGGCAAAGTTTTCCTGCAAATCCTGATCGCTTGCGATCACAGACCGACGTTTACCAGCGGGCGGATAAAGTTTATTTTCGCCTGCGCCTAGTTGAACACCTTTGTCCCGGTTAAGATTTTCAATGGTAAAATAAAATGCCGCAACCGGCTTGCCACTGATGTTTTTAAAAGCATTTTGATCCGCAGCCCAAAGATAAAATAATAACTGCAACGAATTTTTATCCCACCAAGTGCTAAAGTTAGGAAATTCCCGCTTGCCAATTTTATAATCCAAAACCACCAGTTCAGATTGCTCGGAACCTTCAAGTCGATCTATGCGTCCCTTAATCAGCAGTCCGCTTTCCGTCGTAAATTCCCAGGGCAGCTCATTGCCCAAAATTTTCCTGGCCGGAAAATTCTTTTGCCAATCTTTTTCGAATTCATCAAAACGCCGCAACTGGGTCGTCAATTTTGTTTTTAATTTAGTCACACTAATTTCTGACATTCCACCAATCGATTCTTGCTGCCAGACTAGATCGAATAATTGTTCAGTTTGCTTTTTGATTTCTGAAGGATTGCTTAACTTAAATAAGTAATTTTCGCACCATTCTGCCATCATCTTATGCAAAATATTTCCCTGCGAACGACGATCGGTTTCAAAATCCTTTTCTGGTTCAATTTGCCATTGCCAAACTTTCTGAGCCGACCAAACAAAAGGGCATTTTCTAAATATTTCAAATTGTGAAGGCGATAAGTGCTGCAGGTTTTGCAAAGACAAAAAATTATTTTCAGGAATTGGATTCAGTAAATAATTTTGCTGAATTTCATCCCATCTGGTTGGCAAAGATTCCGACACCTGCTCGATTTTAGCATGGGTCGAGTCTCGCACGGCTTGTTCAATCCATAAAACCGACGACGTCAGTAAATCACCGCTGATATTTCTGACACTGCAAAAAAGATAATCTTCGCCCCGAAGGCTGTGATCATTTAAAATCCAGCGCAGTTCGAAATCAGCTTCGGATAAATCTTCTTTTTCTTCTGGAAGCCCTAATGCAGTTAAAAATTCATTGGTGCTTGTTGCCAAAGCTATTTTTTGTGGGCTTTTAAAATTTTCATCGTTCAAGCCCAGAAAAAAACGCTTGCTGAAACTGCGCATTGGGGCTGACCAAAAATCAGAAATCCAAACCCCTGACTGACTTTGATTTTCATTTGCAGCCAGTGTTCTTGCATTCAATAGGTTTTCAAAACAGCTTATCCAACTTTCCATAGGCAGCCGAATCTTAGCTGGAATTTCGAAATAGATTTTAGAAATTAAATCCAGCAGAATGCTTTGATCAAAATATTTAGCGTGTCCACAAAGCCAATCTGTCCATTCGGAAAAACTGAGCAGACTTTTATGAATAGGCTTATCCACTGCAACGGTGCCGAAAAAATCTTTAACCTCGGGGTTTCGATCTAGATCTTCGCTGGAATAAACAAAGTGGAATTGCGATTTAAATAAATGAGGTTTGGTATCGCGATTTTTATCAATATAAAAACTGGACTGCAGGTCATTGCCTTTGGGCTGATCACTTAACGATCGCAGGAAACTTAAAAGTTCTTGGATTGGTTTTAAACTTAAATAAGAATTCCTGGCTGCAAATTGATAGGAAATGCCTTCTTTTTCCAAATAGGAAACCAAACAAGTTTCAAAATCTTCAATTTCTGGAACAAAAATGGCGATTTCTTCTGGGACAAGGCCTTGGTTCAATGCCTGACGAATATGGTGCACACAAGTTTTAATTTCAGCCAGCGAAGAGGAAAATTTATTGACCTGTGTTGCACGCGTTAAATTTTGCAAATCTGAAGCTGCAGAAATTTCTGCAAAGCCTTCAATTTCTGCATAGGCGCGTAAATATTTTTCTTCTA
>JBBQHD010000108.1:0-9270 GCA_038323665.1 Bdellovibrionales bacterium | reverse complement strand
CAAACTAGTTTTCGAAGTCGAAGCTGCTTTCCTAGCATAATCTTCAACGTCGCCTTTTTGTTCGCGCAGTTTCACAAGTTTTGCAGACAGTCCAATTTTACGAGCATCTTTATCAATAGTGATAACTTCTGCTTTAAGAATATCGCCTTCTTTAACAACTTCTTGTGGATGGCCAACTTTTTGAGTCGACAATTCGCTGATATGAATCAGCCCTTCAATGTCGGCTTCAAGTTCGACGAAAGCTCCGAAATCAGCAACTTTTGTGACTTTCACATCATGTTGAGTGCCGATTCCATATTTGCCTTCGATACTTGACCAAGGATCGGATTCAAGTTGTTTCACACCCAATGAGAAACGTTCATTTTCAATGTCCACGCCCAATACAACGGCGCGAACTTTTTGCCCTTTGGCGAACATTTCGGAAGGATGATTGACTCGTTTTGTCCACGAGAAATCGGAAACGTGAACCAAACCATCGATGCCGTCTTCGACTGCAACAAAGATCCCGAATTCAGTGATCGATTTAACTTCACCTTCGATGATCGTTCCTGGCGCGTAACTGTCTTTCAACTCGATCCATGGATTTTGTTGCAACTGTTTCATACCTAAACTGATACGTCGGTTAGTAGAATCGATTTCCAATACTTGAACTTCAACTTCATCCCCTACATTAACAAATGAAGATGGATGTTTAGCGCGTTTTGCCCAGCTCATTTCTGAAACATGGATAAGGCCTTCGATGCCTTCGGCCAGTTCTAGGAATGCGCCGTATTCAGCAATCGACACAACTTTACCTTTGATGCGAGCACCAACAGGGAATTGTGCAGGAACTCCGTCCCAAGGATCAGCTTTCAATTGTTTGATACCTAAAGATACGCGTTCTTTTTCATGATCATATTTCAGAACTCGAACTTCGACTTCATCGCCGACATTCAGAATTTCGGAAGGATGTTTGACGCGGCCCCAAGACATATCAGTGATATGCAATAGTCCGTCCATTCCACCAAGATCTACGAAAGCGCCGTAATCCGTGATGTTTTTCACGATACCACGAACGATGGAACCCTCTTTCATTGCATCCAGAGTTTGTGTTTTCAAAGATTCGCGTTCTTCTTCAAGAAGTGCGCGTCTAGACAACACAATGTTTCCACGTTTTTTATTAAATTTGATAACTTTAAATTTATAAGTCTTACCGATGTAAATATCCATATTACGAACGGGGCGCAGATCAATTTGTGAACCTGGCAAGAAGGCTTTGACACCTATATCGACAGCCAAACCGCCTTTAACCTTCGCAATAACAACACCCTCGATGACTTCTTCGTTTTCTGCTGCTTTGGAAATATCTGTCCAAGCGCGCAGCATGTCGGCTTTATCTTTCGATAAAACAACCATTCCGTTTTCGTTTTCTATACGATCAATCAGAACTTCAACACGATCATCAGGTTTGACATCACGAACACCATCCACCAATCGGAATTCATTGATTGGTATCAGACCTTCAGATTTGTAATTGATATCGACCAACACATAATCGGATTGCACTTCGACAACACGACCGGTGACGACATCTCCTACTTTGAAGGATTGTTCTGTCATGGATTGTTCAAACAAATTGTTGAACTCTCCGACTTTGATTCCCACATCTAATCCTGGATTAGATGGGACGCTACTGTCTTCGGCATCTAAAAATGCCAAGACTTTTTGTCTTTCGATTTGCGATTTACTAAGCTGTTTTGCCATACGTGGTTCCAATGACCTCCCAAGGAAGACACCTCTCAAAGACCTATCTACCGCGATAAATCCGGGCGTTCTTCCGAATATGATCTTCGGTTGTATTAGGCTCTGGTTAGTAAAGTCAAATTTATAAAATATAACGACTGCCTACTGTCACAGCAATTCAACACGACTGCGTTATCATTTGATCCTTTTTTTCGCGCCAAATATCGGTGGCAAGGACCTGGAATTTTGAAAAAACTCTTTAAAGACTGCCCCTTATTGCTGAATGGCGCTGTCTCTTACAGTAACACCCCAAGCTAGACTTAAAAATCCCAAGGGTGCCTACGCACAATCTTTTCGATTTCGGCGACCACCGTTTGCAAAGTTGTTTCAGATGTATCAATCACATGGGCATTTTCTGGAATCTGCATGGGCGCAGCTTTTCTTTGCGAATCCTGATTGTCCCGCAATTTCTGAGCTTTTAAAACTTCCGAAACTTCAGAGCCTTTTTCCGTCGCCCGGCGGATCGCGCGTTTTTCACTGGCCGCAGTCAGGTAAATTTTGACTGCCGCATCGGGAAATACCACCGTCCCGCAATCGCGGCCTTCGGCCACCAAACCTTCCGGCCCAGCGCAATTTCTTTGCGCCTGCAACAAGGCTTCGCGCACTTCGGGATGAGAACTAATTTTGCTGGCCGCCGACCCGACTTCTTCTGCAAAAATTTGCGAAGTTACTTTTTGATTTTTAAAATACACTTCGGTTTGCGCCGCAGTGATTACAACCTGCCAATCTTTTCCCAAAGCCAAATCACGCAAGGCATTCACATCGCTTAAATCAATATGACTTTGCAAAGCTGCATAGGCCACTGCTCGGTAAAAAGCCCCGGTTGAAACCCATTTCCAACCCATTTTTGTGGCCAGTTCTCGACTGACCGAAGTTTTTCCTGAGGCCGCAGGGCCATCGATGGTGATTACACGAAACATGGTGGAAATTCCTTTGGGTATTGGGACAAAACTTTTTTTAACACCGCGATGGCAAATTCATTTTCATCTTTCAAACCCACACTTAATCGCAAACAAGTTGGAAAACCGTAGTTCAAAACCAGACGCAAGATCACGCCTTGTTCCAACATTTTTTGATAAACGGTTTTGGCGTCTCGTTCAGTATCAAATAAAACGAAATTGGTTTGTGACGGTAAAAATTTTAAATTCAGCGCGGTTAATTCTTGATGGAAATACTTAAGTCCTTCAGCTGTAAGCCGTTGCGTTTTTTTGATAAATTCAAGGTCCTCGATGGCTGCGGCGGCTGCGACTTGGGCCAGTTCGTTGATATTAAAAGGTTTGCGGACCCGGTTGTAAATATCGGTAACTTCGGGATTGGCAATCATGGCGCCCAGTCGCAAACCTGCAAGTCCAAAAATTTTTGAAAAGGTTCTAAGCACAATCAGATTGGAATATTGGTTGATGTAGTCAAAACCCGAAATACAATCTTTGTTTTCCACAAATTCTGTATAGGCTTCGTCTAAAACAATTAAAACATCATCGCGGTTGCCCACTGCTTTTAAAAAATCTTCCCATTCTTTTTTTCCAAAAAAAGTTCCGGTGGGATTATTGGGATTGGCTAAAAAAATTAATTTTATTTTCTTATCGGGATTTTTCAGAAAAAATTCGGCATGGGCTGGCAAATCAAAACGAAAATCTTTGGTCAGTGGAGTTTTGCAAACTTGGGCTCGCGATGCCATTGCCGATAATTCATAGGCTTGAAATGCAGCAACACTGGTTAAAATCGCATCCCCTGGAGTCAAATAAATCCGGCACAATTGATCAATCAACTCATCGGAACCATTGCCCAAAGAAATTTGTGCGCGCGGAAAGTTCCAAAGTTTTTCTAATTTGCTGATCAGAGTGTGCGCTGCGGGATCGGGATACAACGACAGCGTGGGAAGTGCGTCGCGAATGGCCTGCATTGCCTTAGGTGAAGGGCCCAATGGATTTTCATTGCTGGCAAGTTTCACCACTCGCGAAAGATTGTATTCGCGTTTGGTTTCTGAAATGGGTTTCCCCGCTTGATAAGGCGCCAAGCGCAGAATTTCTAAATCGACTTTCATTATTTCGAAGTCTTGCGCAACCTGGCCCCAGATTCAAGAAGGGCTTTCTGAATTTGCGCCACATGGTCCAATCCGGAAGTTTCTGCCAGGAAATCGATGCGGGTTTCGCGCAGGGAAAGCTTACTGTCCAAACGGTCGTGATGGACCTGTAAAATATTGGCGCGCTCCAGCGCAAACAGTGCTGCAAGATCGCGCAATTTCCCTGGAGAATCATCAACGACTACAGAAAAATCAGCCAAACGACCTTGTTCTTTTAAGCCTCGTTCGATGACCTTGGCGATCAAATTTAAATCCACATTTCCACCGCACAAAAGTGCGCAGGTTTTTTTCCCCAAATCTAATTTTCTAAACAGCAATGCGGCAACAGCTGCCGCGGCGGCACCTTCGATCAGATTTTTTGTTCTTTCCAAAGTAAACACCAGTGCATGCGCGATTTCATCTTCGGTCACCGTCAACATTTCATCGACATGTTTGGAAATTAAATCCTGGTAAAGAATTTCGCTGGGTTTGCGCACGGCAATTCCATCCGCCAAAGTAAAAATTCTTTTGGCAGGTGCTGTCAGCGGTTCTGCCAAATGAGATTTATTAAAATAATCCACCATCTGCGGAGCTTTTTCCGTTTGCACTCCGATCACTTTGCATTCGGGTCGAATGGATTTAATGGCCAAGGCAAGACCGCTGATCAGTCCCCCGCCACCGACGGCGACAATGACGGAATCCAGATCGGGAATTTGTTCCAGGATTTCTATGCCCAAAGTTCCCTGACCCGCGACGATCAAAGGATCTTCGAAGGGATGCACGAAAGTATAGTTGTGTTTCTTTTCCAGTTCGCGCGCTTTTTCCTGCGCTTCATCAAAACTTTGGCCGTGCAAAATTACTTTAGCGCCGTAAGATTCGGTTGCGTTGATTTTATTCAGGCTTGCGGTTTCCGGCATCACCACTGTGGCTTTGGAATTTGCCCACTGCGCGCTAAGTGCGACGCCTTGAGCATGATTGCCGGCCGAACAGGCGATGACTCCACGAGATTTTTCTTCGGCGGAAAGACTTAAAATTTTATTTGCGGCACCGCGGATTTTAAAACTTCCGGTGCGTTGTAGGTTTTCATACTTAAAGTAGACCGAACTGCGATTATTAATGGCCGAAGTGGCGCTGCGCGAATCATCCATTGCGGTTTCTTTGATATGTTTTTGAATGCGCGTGCGGGCTTCGAGTATATCTTGAAAGGTCGGTGTTTTCATCTTGCTCATGGAAATATTAGCACCTGAAATGTCGGCAGGGTCAAATACCCTAAGCTACAGCCGCACCTATTGACATGTGCCCATTTTACGGCGTAAAATGGGCACATATGCATATAAATAGACAACTAGTTGAAAGTATTAAGAAATTCAAAAAGTCAGTGCTGCTTTTGGGCCCCCGACAAACGGGAAAGTCGACTTTAATTGCGTCGCTTAAACCTGAATTAACCATTAATTTCTCGGACCAGGAAACTTACGTAAATTTCCTACGAGACCCTGGGTTACTCAAAGCAAAAATTAAATCCTATAAAACTATTTTCATTGATGAGGTTCAAAAAATTCCTTCCGTTTTAAATACGGTGCAAAGTCTTATTGATGAGGATAAATCCCGACAATTTTTTCTTACTGGATCAAGCGCAAGTAAGTTACGACGGGGCCAGGCAAACTTATTACCAGGACGGATCATTAACTATGAACTAGGGCCGCTTAGTTTAACCGAACTTAATAAGCGAATAGATTTAAATAAGCTTTTATCGATTGGGGCGTTGCCAGGGATCTATCTAGATTTCGATGAAAAATTAGCGAAGAAAACTTTGCGCTCTTACGCAGCTACTTATTTGCGCGAGGAAATTCAGGCAGAAGCGCTGACTCGAAATTTAGAGGGATTTTCAAGATTTTTTGATATAGTGACCAGCCGTTCCGGAGATTTTATCGATTTCTCGAAATTTTCCTCGCAGGCCGCGATAGAAAGAACATCGGCCAAAAGGTATTTTGATATTTTAGTTGATACACTGATTGTTCAATCCGTCGGTGCTTTTTCCAAAAGCACGAAACGGCGCCTAATTCAGCACCCGAAATTTTATTTCTTTGATGTGGGAGTGTTGAATGGCGTTTTGGCCAATTTTGAAGTTTCACCTGATAGAAAAGGAAATCTTTTTGAGCATCTTTGTCTTCAGATGATTTTATCAGAATGCAAAGCTCGAGATGAAGAATACCGTATCAGTGTTTTTCGAACAGAATCTGGTCTTGAGGTCGATTTTATTCTTGAAAAAGGCCGCCGTGTTTACGCCATTGAAGTTAAAGCTACGCGAACAATTAACAATCAAGATCTTAGGGGTCTAAAAAGCTTTAAAGAGTTCTATGGTAAGTCGGTAAATTGTATGGTCTTTTATATGGGCGATCATTCTTTGGAAATAGACGGAATTCAAATCCATCCACTTGTCGAAGGCATAAAATCTTTATTTTAGCCTGAATCGCTCGAGACCATTCGTTGTTTCAAACCATTGTCTAAAAATGAACAAGAACTGACTTTGCGGGAAGCCAGCAGGGGTCTGGTAAGGGGATCGGTTTACCTGGCAGACTGGCTGGCGCAAGATTTCGCGGAAGAACGAGGGCCAGCTTAGTCGATCACTCCGGCGCCGGAGTGACTTGGGAAATTAATATTATAAAATCCACCAATGTTTGCGTTATAAAAAATATTATTGACGGGTTTTTCGAAGTTCAGAATCGCCTGAATTCTAATTTATTTTTCTGGCGAATTGGTTTTGATGAAATTTTGAAATGCGTTTGCTGTTGGCCAGATGCTGCGGTCTGCTGGCCGATTTTATTCATGCAAAAGCAAATATGGGAATGGCCAAAATCGCGATTTTAAAACGCATGATAGCTTATTTTTGCCTTAGACGGCAGAAATGAGAAAAATATGTTTGATAATAATTTTGACAGCAATAAAGAGACCGAAAATAAATCAGCAAGCCTATCAGTAAATATTTTAAAGACTTTGCAAAATCATCAGCTGATTGAACAAACGCGAGCATTGTCTAAAAATGAACAAGAGCTGACTTTGCAGGTGATCGAATTTATTTCTGAAATCGAGCTGCGAAAAATTCATCTGCATTTGGGTTTTGCTTCGATGTTTGATTTTGTTACCAAGGACCTTGGTTATGAAGACGCTTCCGCAATGCGCAGGATTCAGGCCGCGCGCGCGATTCGAGAAATGCCGGAATTAAAAGAAAAGATTGCGGATCGTAGTTTAAGTCTGACTGTGGTTGCCCAGGCGCAGAACTTTCTGCGTAAACAAGAGCAATCATCGGGGCAGAAAATTTCGCGGTCAGAAAAAACGGATCTGTATCGCAGCCTTGAAAACAAATCGACTCGCGAAGCCGAAAAGGAATTTTTTAAAATTGCCCCCGAACTTTGTTTGCAAACAAAAGAACGGCAGAAGCAAATTTCAGAAAACCTGACCGAGGTTAAATTTGTGGTGGATACAGAAACAATGACAAAGGCGAAGGAATTGAAACTACTTATGTCGCACCAAAATCCTTCGATGACCCAGGCGGAATTTTATAAACTGATGGTGAATAAGTTATTTCAAGAGGCCATCGAGAAAAAATCTATGGCCAGCAAAAGTAAGCAGGGCAACTCCGGCGTCGGAGTTGGAAAACGAGCCAGATATATCCCGGCAAAAATACGAAAATTAGTTTGGCAGCGAGACCAAGCTTGCTGCCAATTTGTAAATCCAGATACTCAGAAAAAGTGTCAGTCCAAATATCAGGTTCAATTTGATCATGTGCATCCCTTTCGCCATCAGGGCGAGCATTCGGCGGAAAACTTACGCTTGCTTTGCGGAATGCACAATCGACTGCGGGGGTGATTGCGGTGTCTCGAATTGAGACGATGTTTGAGCACGGTTTTTGAAGTGTTAGATTCATTATGAAACCTAAAATTATTTCCACATACCAATTGTCCGCCATCGCATTTTTCTGCCTAGGCACTGGCTATCTTCTAGGCAGTTGCATACCGAAAAATGTGACTCTACGTAATCCTGCTTTAGAAAATGCTTTGTCCCTCAACTCACCGATCACTAAAAAAGATAAAGATTTTAAAGAAATTAAGGAAATTTCCAATAGATTGGTTTTCATTCAAATTGATCTTCCTAACTCTGAAAACCTTTATTGCCACGGATATTTACTTACTGGAAAAAAAATCTTAACCGCGGCTCATTGTTTCATCGACAGCGAGCAAAAAAAATTTTTATCGATCAAAAATAATCCGGATTACCAGAGCGGAAAAATTTTTCTCAATAACTATGAGAACATGAACTATAGCAAAGTTGACCTTTATAACAATTTTACCTACGCCAATCCCGAAAAAAATGAATTTGATTTAGATCGGCCCGTTCTGCCGAGTTCTGGCGACTTTGCCATTGTTACATTGCCAGCGGAAATTCTGTCTGGGCTAGAATATCAGGATCCACTTATTGATATCAGCACTATTTCAGATAAAACGGCGATTCAACGAACTGCATTTTTCGGAAGGTCCGATGTAGATAAAAAGTCATGGCTGACTGATTACGGGAAATTTCCGACTTTAAACTTCACCAGCTTTACTTTTTCCAATCCGATTGACACTAAAAAGCACGTGATCATCAATACGCAGGGACCATCTGTAGTTGAGCAAGGAGATTCCGGATCGCCTTTTTTTGTTAAGATCAATCAGCAATGGAAAATCGCTGGATTGCTTAGCGGCTACCGAGAAAATTCCAAGACCAAGAAAATTGAATTTGCTTGGTCTTCGGAAATATCAAAATTACGAGATTGGATTCAAAGCCAACTTTAAGTTATTTTGCTGAAGTAGCTTTTTCTTCTGGGATACTGACTCTGTCTTCGGGATTTAAACTTTCATTTATTTTCTTTAACTTTGATCTAAGTGCATCTTGCGTTATTTTTAAATCCTTGAGCCGCTCGTCAGTGATCTTATCTGTTACACCCTTAGCCTTAAGAGTTTTACTCAAAGTGTCTTTATATTCAAAGCTGATAAAAGCTTCGGCCTTTTTCCTAAAGTCATTCCATTTTTCTTTGTTTTCGCGAATTAATTTAATTGCAGAATCTTTGCTATTGGCTTTTTCACTTTCTTTATTGCATGCCGCTGTTGCGCCCCCACCAGGGGATACACAGATCACCTCAGTCGCAGTTTTGGCACCTTCAGGTTTTTTAGCTTTAGGATCTGCAGGTTTAGCCTCATCTTTGCCAACTTTTAATCCATAGATAAGAGGATTGCACAGGATTTTTCCTTCGGGACATTTTTTTGCCTTATCTTCAATCCCTATAAAATCTTTATCAACCTCAGACTTTCCTTTGCAGGTCCCATGCCCTACTCTATCAATAAAAGTCCCTGCATAGAGACATGGCAATTCACTGCGAGATTTTTCTC
>JBBQHD010000107.1:0-9321 GCA_038323665.1 Bdellovibrionales bacterium | reverse complement strand
CAAACGCCATCCCTGCATCGGTGACCGAGTCCTAATCGGAACCGGCGCCACACTTTTGGGATACATCCAAATCGGTAACGACGTAAAAATCGGCGCCGGCGCAGTGATTACAAAAAATGTCGACGTCGGCACGACGGTCTATCGGTAAAAGCTGCGAGCCCTAGTTCGTGCAAAGTCCTTAGCAATCCAACCACAAAATAAACTCCGCCTTGGTTTCCGCAACTTTCGGCAAAATCTGAGCGGCCGTGCCTTCCAAAATTTGTTGAGTTTCAAAAGATAAATTCATTCCCAACGAAATTTTTCTGTTTGAAAAGGTTTTTTCAATTTCGCGCAGCAGTTGTTGCAGACGATAAGGAGTATCCATCATTACAATGGGTTCTTTGCGGCGCTGTAAATCGGTCCAAGCTAACGATCGGGCAGGGTCTTTCTGCGGCAGAAAACCAGCAAAATAAAAATTTTGCACTTCTTTCCCCAGCAGCATTAAAAAAACCATCAAACTAGAAATCCCAGCGCAAGCTTGTACGGGAATATTTTGCTCGCGACAAAGACGAACCAGACGTGCACCGGGATCAAAAAACCCCGGGGTCCCCCCATCGCAAACCAAAGCAACTTTTTTCACAGCAGCCAACTTCACATATTCGGCAATTTCGCGTTCATGCGTATGTTCATTCATCAGCCAAAAATCTTTGGGCATCGTCAAATTTTGAAATTTAAAAAGTTTCGAAGCTTCCGTCTTAGATTCGCCCAGCAAAACATCGCAAGACTTAAGAATTTCCAGCGCAGCCAAAGTAATATCCCCGCGCGAACCCAAAGAAGCATCTAACGGACTAGCAACTAAATAAAGCATGCAAACCTTGTCCCACGTTACAGGTCGTCGAGCAAATAATCTTCAATCACAAAGACGTCCAGCGGCTCAGGCACTCGCCGCGAATGTGTGCTGTTGAAAAAAACATAATTGAAATAATCATACTTGGCCCGCAACATCTGAATATTCCACGGCTCGTTTTCAAACACCCAAACTTCATCTTGTTTATGCTGAACAGAATTGAACCATTCAACCTTGAAAGTTTCATCGGCGCGGTTGGCATCGGGTTTTAAAAACAAAGTTTTGTTTAAAACAGCTCGGGGAAATCCCCAGTGAACCATAATTTTTTCGGTGCCGCTGCCCATGCTGGGAACGTCTCGACCGGTCAGATAAAAAATTTCGCAGCCCACTTTTTCTAAGCGATGCGCAAATTCTACGGCACCTTCGTAAGGTTGATCGTGCACAAGATAATCGTTGGAAAAAAACCTGGCTCGCCAAAAATGGCGCAGTCCTTCCAGAAATTCGGGCGGAAAGGGCGCTTTGGATTGATCCTCGAATTCAGCGCGCAGTCGCAGCAAACTTTCCTTCAAACCCCAGTCCTTGCGCAGAAACTGAGCTTTCTTTAGAATTTGAGCGTGCTCGTGCAGGTCGCTATTGCTTTCGATGCTTTGAATAAAATCCGCCACGATGGCCGCAGTCCTGGGGCTTACGTTGAACAGAGTCGAATCCAGGTCAAAAACAATCAGTGGGCGCCGACCCGAAGAAATTTGCTGTTCGATCTTAACTAAAACCTGACGAAGTTTTTGCATGACTGATGGCTCAAATTAAACTCTTTTGTTGGCGTAGGGTAGGGATTTTGTTAACTCTTAACCTCTATTTTGAGGGAGGCGATTTTGGTCAGCATTTTGTCACGAGCATCTTTCTGCGCATTTTTGTTCCTAAGTCTAACGGCTTGTGTAAGCCAAAAGGGCGAACTGGGAACAGCTGCCAATCCGATCAAATTATTTTTCGTTCCGTCTGTAGATGCCAAAGTCATCGAAAGCAATTCCAAAGTCTTCAAAGATTTTCTAGAAAAAGAAACCGGCTATGTTTTCGAAGTTTCCGTTCCCCAATCCTATATCGCAGTGGTGGAATCCTTCGGGACCAAACGCGCCGATGTTTCTGCGCTGAATACCTTTGGATATTTGCTGGCCAATAAAAAATACGGAGTCGAAGCCCGCATGACCGTCCTTCGTAACGGTGCCCCGACTTATCAATCACAATTTATTGCCAGGGCCGACAGCCAAGTTAAATCCATCAAAGACATTCAGGGAAAAAAAATGGCCTATGTCGATGCTGCGTCCGCAACGGGATATTTATTACCAGCTAAAACTTTAAAAGATAAACACATCGAACCCAAAGAAACTGTTTTCGCAATGAAACACGATTCGGTGGTTTCGATGGTTTACCAAAAGCAAGTTGATGCTGGGGCCACTTTTTATTCTCCGAAAAACAAAGACGGCAAAATTCAAGACGCCCGGCGATTGGTTAAAACTCAGTATCCTGATATCGAGGAAAAAGTTAAAACCATTGATCTGTCCATTCCCATTCCCAATGATCCAATTTGTTTTCGCAAAGAAATTCCTGAACCTGTAAAATTAAAAATCATAGGCGCATTTTTAAAATTCATTAAATCACCCGAAGGCATTGATGCTTTTGATAAAATGTATAACGTCAATGGGCTGATTTTAGCCAAAGACAGCGATTACGACGACGTTCGCGCGATGTTGCTGTCATTGGGAAAAACCGAAGAAGAGCTACTTAAAAAGTAAGGATTAATTTTTTGTGAGCCAAACCATTTTAAAAGTCGATCATCTTTCAAAAATTTATCCCAACGGCACGCAGGCCTTAAAGGATGTTTCTTTTGAAGTCAAAAAAGGTGAATTTTTAATTGTCATCGGCCTATCCGGATCTGGTAAATCAACCTTACTAAGATGTTTAAATCGTTTGAATGATCCCACTTCGGGCACCATTCAGTTTAATGGGGAAAAATTAAACTTAGATATTGCCCAGGCGAAAAGTGAACAAATCCGCCAGATCCGTAAAAATATAGGAATGATTTTTCAGCATTTCAATTTAGTTCCTAGAAAAAGTGTTTTAACCAATGTGCTGACTGGTCGACTGGCTTCGACCAGCACCTTGCGCAGTTTTTTAGATATCTGGGATGAAAAAGATATTCTAAAAGCAGAAAAATATTTAGACTTAGTCGGAATTCGCGAAAAAGCCCACTTGCGCGCCGACCAACTTTCCGGTGGACAACAGCAACGCGTGGCCATTGCCCGAGTGCTTGCACAAAGTCCGGAGCTGATTTTGGCCGACGAACCCGTCGCATCGCTGGATCCAGCAACCTGCCATACGGTGATGGATTATTTGCGCAAAGTGAATCAGGAATTGGGCATTACCATGATCGCCAATTTACACTTTTTATCTTTGGTCCGCGAATACGCCAGCCGAGTAATTGCACTTAAGGCGGGCGAAATTGTTTTTGAAGGCAGTCCCACAGAAATAAACGACAGTTGGTTTAAAAAAATCTATGGGGACAAGGCGCGCGAGGTTCACATCCAATGAAAAAACAAAAGTTCAGTTTGCGCAGGCTTATTTTCGATGCCGCTTGTTTCGGGTTTTTAATTGTCAGCATATTTATATTTTCAGTAGAGCCAGATCCCATTCACTATTCCAATTTGCATTGGCTGTTGGGCTTGGGTCTATTGGGTTTTGTTGCAGGGGCTATTTTAAGCGAACTTTTTACAAGATTTAAGCTTCGCACCACCGGCCAAGTTTTATTTGGTTCGAAACACCATTTGGTGGATGCCTCAAAAGGTTTTTTTTCGACTTTTTCGGGTTGGCAGTTGTTCATTACTTTGATTGCGCTTTTTATTGTGGGCGTGGTTAAAACCAGAATTTCAATTCTAGATTTATTGGACCGCGATGGTTTTGATGGGGCAACGAGATTGTTTTACGATTTGGCTCATCCCAATCTGAATTTATTACCTCGAGCCATCATCAATATTATTGAAACGATTTTCATGGCATTTATGGCGACAGCCTTGGCCATTCCATTTGCTTTTGTTTTAAGTTTTTTTTCCGCACGCAATATTATGCGGGGTCCTTTTGCAAAAGTTGTGTATGTCAGTCTTCGCACATTTTTTAATATCGTGCGATCCATTGAGGCTTTGATTTGGGCTATTATTTTTTCAGTTTGGGTAAAAATCGGACCCTTTGCAGGAATGCTGGCGCTGATGGTGCATTCGATTGCATCGCTGACAAAACAATATTCTGAAATGGTCGAAACCGTCAGTGAAGGCCCGATCGAAGGAGTGCAAGCAACCGGTGCGAATAAAATACAAACCATTTGGTTTGCAATCGTTCCACAAGTTTTATTGCCCTTTATTTCTTTCACAGTTTATCGCTGGGACATCAATGTGCGAATGGCCACCATTATTGGTTTGGTCGGCGGCGGTGGCATTGGGACTTTGCTGATTCAGTATCAGGGCCAAGCAATGTGGCGTGAAGTCGGTTGTATCGTGCTGGTGATTGCGATTGTTGTTTGGTTGTTGGATCAAGCATCGACTTATATTCGAGAAGCTTTGAAGTAAATTATTCTAAAATAAAAGCCCATTAGTTTTTTTTATATCAGGCGCAAATATATTTGCCTGGCAATGCGTTCACTTTCGCTTTAATTTCCGCGCATGCAAAAAAATATCGGTGCGATTAAAATGTTGGGTGTGATTTACTTATTAACTTTTAACCTGGGGTTTTCATCTTTGGGTTTTGCAGAAAGCGGCGGACCGGCCGAGGTCAGCTTGAACTCGCAAACTGAAGCTTTGAAAGCTGGAATGACCAAAGCAGCTTATTCCTTGATCAATCAAGCCTCAAGCAATGTGGATATTTCTGATTCTGAGAAAAGTGCAAAATTAAAACTTAGAACAAAAATTTATTTATCTTCTATTGATCAACTTTTTGATGGAATTCTTGTCATGACAACAAAAAAGGGAGTTCCCAACGAGGCGATGGTGGACGCAACTACTCCGGTCGCTATGGCTTCAGAACCAGCCACAGCTTTAGATCAGAACCAAGCCATATTAGATCAAACAGCAGCCTTGTTGCATCAATTGGTTGGAAAAAGTAAGGGCAGCGGGCATGGGAAAAATTATGTCTGCTTGGGTTGCTTAAAAGCAGTTCTGAAAATGATGGTGATGATAAAATTTATGGCAACGGATTTTACAACTTCTGAACCAGCCTTAACAGAGTTTGTGCAAGTAAAAGTGAATGGAAAAGTAATGATTGGGATTAACCCAATCCAACCGGACCAAGCAGATGCAGAAACACTTGGAATTGCCAGCGTTGTATTTGCTGGTTTAGATCCAGAAAAATTCACACGTGAAGTAAAGGCCGAAGAAACTGGAGTTCGCATAGAACTTTAGGTAAGCTTAGGCTATGCACACTTATGAAATGCTAGTTCTTGAACATCACTTGGATACCTTGGGCCATATGAACAATGCAGTTTACCTAGAAATTCTAGAAGAAGCGCGTTGGGATTTTATCACTCGCGGCGGTTTTGGTTTACGAAAAATCCAAGAAACCAAAACCGGCCCCGTTATTTTAGAAGTGAATTTGCGCTTTCAAAAAGAAATCAATCTGCGCGATAAAATCCGCATCGAAACTGAAGTCCTAAAATACGAAGGCAAAATCGGGCAACTGCGCCAAAGAATCATCAAAGAAAACAACGACCAAGCCGCCGAAGCCATTTTTGCCATCGGTTTTTTTGATCTGGACACCCGCAAATTAATTCCGCCTTCGCCAGAATGGAAAGCTGTCCTGGGGATTTAAATTCAATCCCAGCAGATAATCCGTCTAAAATTTCGACAATAAATCCCAGAATCTATTCCCACGACCTTTGTCCGATAAGCTTTGTAAGGGGCTTATTATGCAAAAAAAGATTAACAGTGAAAAAGAGTGGTTCATCCTAAAAGACGGAAATAATTTCGGACCCTTTGCCTATCTAGATGTCGTCAATATGCTGCAAGAAAAAGCGGTTTATGAATACGACTTTTGTTGGAACGAAAAATTTTCGGGCTGGCGCAAAATTTCTGAAGTCAGCGATTTTTCTCAAGAAAAAATTCGTGAATTGAAAACTTCGGGCGATCAAAATGTCACAGATATCTTTTTCCGCCGTCGTCATCAACGCACTTCATATGGATGCAGCTTGATCGTGCACAATCAAAAACAAGTTTACAAAGGTTCCAGTTTTCAAATCAGTGAAGGTGGCGCGGGTGTTGTGATTCCTAATTCTACATTTACCGTTGGGCAAAATCTTTATCTGCATTTTCGTCCAGGTGACAGTGTCCCAGCCTTCAATGCGATCTGCCAAATGTTCGGCAGCCGCGAAGACTTTCAATATCATCTTAAATTTTTAAGCGTTCATGAAGCCGTCCGTTTTCAGATCCGTGAACTGGCTCTTAACAAAAACAAAGCAGCTTAGGAGAAACGGAAAAATGAAAACAAATTTAGCTTATTTAATAGTCTTCGGGATGCTTTCGGTGGCCTGTCAGCAGGGTAAGCAATTCTCTTTGCCGCCGGTGACGGATCAATTTGGGCAAAATGTTTTGTATAATAATAAAATTGATGTGGTCATTATGGTGGACAACTCTAGTTCCATGAATGTGCATCAAAGTAATTTGCGCACAGCCGTGCCTGCAATGGTGCAATCTTTACTGAATTTAAAAATGGATTTGCATATGGGTGTTATTACTTCTTCGATGTGTGCTAGCAAATTTACTGGTGGAAAATTAATCGGCTCGCCAGCGTATTTAACCAATACTTCACCCAATGTGGCGCAGGCTTTGGCGGATCGAATGTTGGTGGGAAATGCCGGTTGCGATAATACCGAAGGTTTGGGCAGTTTGTCTGCGATGCTTAGTCCGTCTTACTTAAATGGTGCAGGGGCAGGATTCTTGCGCAGTGACGCATATTTAGTGGTGATCGGAATGAGCGACGAAGAAGATGCAAGTGCGGGAACATCTGCACAATACATCAGTTTTTTAAACCAACTTAAACCTGCATTCAGTGATGGCAAACAAGCTTGGATTGCGAATTTTATTGGAATTCCAAACCCAATTCCAGCTGCATGTTCCGATGGTTTTACCTATGTTGAACCCAGCCTGCGATGGATGGATATGCTGAATAGTTCCAAGGGACAGTTCGCATCCGTGTGTTCGAACGATTTAAGTTCCGCGGTCAGCAATATCAAAGCGCGCATCATTCAGGTTTTAACGGATTATGTGCTTAAAAAAGTTCCAAGACTTGATTCGATTGTGGTTAGAATTAACGGAGTTTTGATACCAAAAAGCACTGTGAACGGTTGGGATTATATTTCCGATATCAATGCGATCCGATTCTATGGATCTGCAGTACCTGCAGCCGACGGTGTTGTGGTAGTCGATTTTGTTCCTGCGCAAGCGAATTAAACCAGCTCCTAGTTTTGAAGCTGGTTCTTAAACCGATGTTGATTTAATTATTTTCCAGCAGCAGCAGCGTCTGCTTTTGCATTTTGTTTACCAATAACAAAATCAACGCTGGCTTTTTCACGCAACTTAGCTTGCAAGGGTGGAACTGCAATGGCTAAGGCGAAAGTAGAAGAATAATCATTCAGATTGCCTGCTCGTCGGCTGGCGCGTTCACCGTCATTGCCGTCGTCATACGTCAACATTCCCGCGTCTAGATATGCTTTTTGGCTCAGCGAATATCGTGCGTAACCAGACATGTGAATGGTTCCGTTGATATGTGCATTTAAATTACCAGCACGCTCGTATCTTAAGTCGCAGAAAATCGGAATGCGAATAATGTCTGCATTGCCTGGATCGACATAGGACTCAGCAAATTTAAAATCCAAATTGCCAATACTTAATTGTTTAAAACTATTCAGTGGATGACCCTTTAGATAACCGGAAGAAAATTCGACCCCCATTAGGATGGCCTGTTGTTCCTGGTTAATATTGCCATTGTCGACAATCTGAATTCGATTGCCGTTTTCAAAGAATGGCAGACGACTGAATACCAATGGATTGCCGCGTTTTTCAGGCGTCGGAATTCCCTCTGGAGTGTGATCGATTTTTTGAGCGAACACCAGCAACGGCACCAACAAAATCGCGGTTAAAAATTTTTTCTTTTATAGATTCTCCTTATTTAGTTTAATGTTAGCTCGTGAGCACAGCAAAGTTCGTGCCCAGGCCTGCGAGCTTTGTGCTCGAGGTGAGGAAAACGGACTGAAAAATTACCCCAGTCTGTTTAAAATTTACAGTCTTTGCCGCTAAATCGAATAAAGCAAAAAACATCCCGAAGCTTAAGCGTCGGGCGCATTGGGAATATTCCGATAGGGTATTTGAGATTCTTGCTGCGAACATAAGAGTTTGGCCAACGTAGATCAACCAAACTTCTAGTACTAAGAAAAATTAAGGCTGCTGAGTATAGGTGATGTTCAAGCTTGCGTAGCTAATAGTAACTGGGCGGTTATCCAACTGACGGCGGCAAAGAATTTTGTATTCCTGACCTCCGGAAGTTTTTAGAATTTTCCCGGTCACGGTGCGAGTTACGCTGGTTGTTGAATAAATATTTTGCGGATTGATCCCCTGGTTGGCAGGAGTGCTGATCACAAATTCGACCACTTTTAAACTGGGATCTCCGGCGCGATTTAAAAACGGAATTGGCACTAATTTACAAACTGCCGAAACTGGCCTATTCGAATTGATCTCGACATAGGCCGTAACCGTAAAATTACCTTGAGTGGCCACGGGCGAGGTTCCTTTGGAAACCGTCAGAACTGCTGCGATCTCATCCCAGTTTTTAGGCTCATTAACATCAGAGCCCCCTAAAGCGCGAAGATTAATTGGATTGCTTGTTACGGCAGTGCTTTGCGAACTTTCATTGGCAAAACTGACCGATGACGCCAGCATTAAAAATACAAAAAGACCTTTCATAATTTCCCCCTTATGTTCTGTGATTTTTGAATTAAAATCTCAGAACATAAGGATGAGATGCTGAATCGTTTGCGGTCACTAAGATTTTTTGCCGCTCTTCGCTAATTTTGCCCGCAGCCGGGAACTTAATTAACTGACACGACAACTTCCCTGAAACAGGGGGTTAAAATAATACGTTCAGTGTTCTTTTCTATGTTTTAATTTTACTAAAAGAACCCAAAAATTAAATACTCCACCGAGTCCAAAGAATACTGTAGAGAAATAAATTATCGGATCCGGAGTTCCCACGCAACATAAGTACAGCCCGACAAGCACAAAGGCCTGTCTAGCTTTTTCCTAGCCGGACTTTTAACGCAAAGATTTAGTGTATAGATTTCATTCGATCCCCAGCATTTAAAGATTTTCTTTGTGCGCGGGCCATTTCAACTTTAGTCCGTCGTTCATTTAAAACTTTTTGTCCTCGACCAAAAAACATATCTGCTGGCCGTAAAAAATTAATTC
>JBBQHD010000106.1:0-9696 GCA_038323665.1 Bdellovibrionales bacterium | reverse complement strand
GGCTTGATAACCACGGTCGATATCAACATTGGGCGGAGAAACTGTTTTTGCTGATTTTAAATTAGCGAAATCAAAGCGTTGAATAATCGATTTTTGATCGGAATAATAAATCGCTTCGAATGCATTTGTATCGGTGAAATTATAATCCAGTTCGATCATTCCGGGATTCAGGTCTTCGGATAAAAGTAATTCTGGTGGTGTTTGGCCGGATCTATAAAAATGCATCAAATTACATTTTGCGCGATTCAGCCCAGGGCTGACGGTAAAAACGAACTGCTGTTCATCGCGGGAAACTTTGACTCCGCCCCAGGTGGGCCGCCAAAGACCTTTCAAATCGAGCAGAGTTTCAATTTTTTGCGTTCGTAAATCTAAAACCGCAAGCCCGCCTTCGGTAGCTTCTTTGTCCCCACGGAACAGAAAGTAAATTTTATTGCCGGCAGAATTAAAGGTAAACGAAGGGACATAGCCAAAATCAGTTAAGCGTTGCAGATTTTTTGTGTTTGCAGCAATTCGAAACAGATTAATTTTTTCCCCGCCGTCCACCGAACCCCAGAAAAAAACATCCGCATTTTTTGGGTGCTGGATAATTCTAAAAATGCGCATATCGTTGACGTTTAGATCCAGAATCGGTTGCAAAATATTATTGGTGATTACGCGACTATCCAGAATACTGCCCGCAACAATTTCTCTGTTTTGCGAAGCACGCAACGCGACCACCCGATTATTTGCAACAGAGTAAAGTGTAAAAGTAGAAGTTTTGTAGTCATATTTTTTATTTCCGAATTCTAAAATGTGCTCAGCATTGGCCAAGGCGCTGAAGGAAAAAATTAAACAAAAGAAAAAAAGATTTCTGTTGGTAAGTCGCATCAGTTGTCTCCCTTGAAAAGTGGAAATTACAGTTAGTATGAAATATCCTGATTTTAAACTTTTTTAATTTACTGCGCTTGTAGTGCAAATACTGCAACTCGAAATTGTTTTGACGTTTCGGGTTAAACGACAGAATAATAAACCATGAGTCCAACTGTATTTAGGCATAAGAGCTACAGATTCTATTTTTTTTCACGAGAAGAGCTTCGCCCACATATTCACGTTACCTGCCCAGATGGCGAAGCAAAGTTCTGGATCGAGCCAACAGTAGCCCTTGCTGATCATACGGGACTGTCAAAAAAACAATTGTCTGATTTACAGAAATTAGTAGAGGAGCACAGAAATGAAATCACAAAAGCGTGGCAAAAGCATTTTGGTGGCTGAAATTCAGAATATTTCTGAGTTTGGAATTTGGTTGCTTGCAGACGAGCAGGAATATTTTTTAAGTTACAAAGATTTTCCATGGTTTAAAAAGGCTTCTATTCAACAAATTTATAACTTCGACTTCGTTCACGGAAAACATTTATATTGGCCGGATTTAGATGTTGATCTTTCCCTTGAGTCAATTAGGACGCCAGAAAAGTTTCCTCTGAAATCAAATTTTAAATAATTTATAAGCCAATCTCGGGCGCTGCGCCAGGGGAGATTCCTACAGCAACTTCAGCAACAACCATCTGGGCAGCATCGATGGCGGCAATCCAGCGTGGGCGTGGGCCGATGGCGGCGGTGGCCAGCCAGAAATTTGTCAATTCATGAAAGTGAATGTCTTTCGCCGGTTTAAAATTCAGCGCATCGAAATCTTCCACCAAATTGACGCGCTCTTTGTGGTCTTCGAAGGCTTGTGGCAAAGCTTTTTTAATCATTTTTTTCATGGCCTTCAATTTATTTCCGGCAATTTCTGAATCTTCGACTTCGTCTTTGGTGATGTGGATCATCCACTGCGAACTTAATTTATCTGCAGCAACTTTTCCGAACACAATTTCTTCGGCATTGTTGTTTAAAATTAAAATTCCTTCGGGCGTATCATTCAGTGGCAGTGTGTGTGCAATATTTAAAAACAGTGCGGAAATGGCCTGGGCCTTGCCCCACTGAGTGCGCAAATTCTTAGGCCACAGTTCATTCGGCAACAGCGCAGTCAAAACATGCAGCGGGGCACAGAAAATAAATTTTTGCGCATGAATTTCGATGGCGGCATTGGCAACGATATTTTTGATAGTGCCATTTTCAACCACAATTTGCGTGGCCTGAGTGCGGGGTAAAAATCGATCGCCAATAATTTCCGCAAATCGTGGCAACCATTCTTCGCTTTGCAGATTTAAAATATGTTGCTGGGGCGATAAATTGTTCTGAAAAATTTCGTAAAACTTCGGAGTATTTTCCCCGAAACCCATATGGGCTTTCCATTCGTGATCTTCAAAGCAATGCAAGGTTTGATCTGCGCTTTCCGCTGCGATTTTTAAATTTAAAATATTTTCTAAACTTTGTAAGGCTTCTGCGCTGCCGGGAATTTCAGGAAAAAACTGCAGACTAGAAGAAAACTTTCCGCCGATTTGATCTTGCGGGTCGATCAACAAAACTTTTTTGCCCTGTTGGATCAGTTTGGCCGCAGTCACCATTCCCGCAAGCCCTGCACCGATTATTAAAATGTCGCAGTTAAGTTTTTTCATCGCGCATCCAGATTGATCGTGGGGACACAGTGAAGTCAATCACGCGAATTAGGTTTCGTAGAAAAAATCTCACCATCGGTTTTAAAAAATAAAAACGGTCTAATTGTTCAGCAATTTTAGGTGAAGCAAAATAATACGAAATCAAAAATAAATTTCCGAATTTGTAATTCACCAAAAATTGGTCGCGCCACCAACGCAAATACTGCACTTCGAAAGCATTTTCGCTTGCAAAAGCGCTGGTCGCAATAAAACAGCGCGGACGTTGTTGGGCGGCATCGCGCAGAAAAGTTTTAATATGCTGCGGATGTTTAGCCTGTTTTTGAAATACCTCCGCCTTTTTGATAATGTCTGGAAAAATGGGGGTAAACCTTAAAAACTGCGCCAACTGTTTGGCAGAAATTTCTTGCCGATCGGAAAACTGGTCACTGGAATCATAAATGCGCAGCAAATCCCAATAAACCGAAGCAACCACAGTTAATTCGCTGGTGCGAGCGCTGTCTTTGAAAGCCTGCGGATCCAATCGCTGGCCCTTTTTTAATCCAAAAACAATTTCTAAAACTTTTAAATATTTTTCGTAAGAAACGGCGGCTTCGGAATATGCTTTTCGGGCCATCAGTTGCCTGGCTGTGCGCACAAAGTGAACTCGGTTGGCCCACATCTGCATCATTTTGTGTTCGCGTGCTTTTTCGTGGCCCGAAATAACGGTTTCGGTATTTTCAAATAAAACTTTTTGCAGCTCGCCCTTGCAGCCCACGCAGATTTGCCCCGGCGGGTTGGGTTCGCCATTGGCCTGCCATCTTTGCACGAATTCAGAGCTTAAGGTTTTAAGATCCTCAACTTCTTTTTTACAACGCGGACACTGCATGATTTTAGGCTGTCAGAGCAAATGATAGGGGTCAACGTCTGGGGTGATTTTCACGCCTTTGGGAATCCACTTTCCATCACCGATTAGGGCGCGAGTAAACTGATTGGCAATTTTGCTGTCGGGGGCTTTTAAAAGCATTTGAAAACGATAGAAGTTTCGCATTTTCGCCATGGGGGCTGCAGCTGGACCTAAAATATCAATTTGACTGGCGCTGGGCCACTGTTCGCGAATTTGCAAGGCGCGTGTTTTTAATAAAGCCCCAGCTTGTTCGGCAATATTTAAATCTGCGCATTGAAAACGAATGTTCACCAGTTTGCCAAAGGGCGGATAGCGCAGGGACTTTCGCATCTGCAGTTCTTGTTCAGCAAATTCCACAAAATTTTGTTTAATGGCGGGCGCCAGTATCGGATGATCAGGCTGGTGAGTTTGTAACAAAACCAGACCGCGTTCCTCGTCGACAGTTTTTCGGCCCGAACGACCGCTCATTTGCACGATCAATTGAAAACTGCGTTCGAACGCCCGGAAGTCAGGAAAATGAAAACTTTGATCTGCCCAAACAAACCCGACCAAGTTTAAATCTGGGAAATCTAAACCTTTGGCAATCATTTGTGTGCCAATTAAAATATGTGCCTCTTTGTTTTCAAATTTTCTGACAAAATCTTCTAGTTCTTCTCGGGTTTGAATTTCGTCGCGGTCGGCGCGAATGCAAATATGCTCGGGAAATAATTTTTGCAGATCACTTTCGACTTTTTCGGTGCCCAGGCCCACGGCCGTTAATTCATTGGCGTGACAAGCGGGGCAGCTGCGTGGAACGGGTTCATGGTAATCGCAGTAATGGCAAATCAGATCTTTTTTTCCATGCTGGGTCAGGGAAATTTCGCAGTTGGGGCATTTGCGACTGTGCCCGCACGAAGGGCACATCAAAACCGGCGCAAATCCGCGGCGGTTTAAAAACATAGCGACTTGTTTATTCTGTCCCAAGGTTTTTACAATTTGCGTATGCAATTCTTCGCTGAGCCAGCTGGGTAGTTTTACTTTTCTTTTGTCGTCACTGGGAATAATTCGCAAATCCACTACTTCGATTTTGGGCATCGGCCGCTGACCAACGCGTTCTTTCAAGGTGTGCAAATGGTAACGTCCGCTGAGGGCATTTTGCCAAGTTTCTAAACTGGGCGTTGCCGATCCCAATAAAATTGCGCATTTTTCAAAACGCGCGCGCATAACAGCTGCATCGCGGGCTTGGTATTTTAATTTTTCATCTTGTTTGAACGAGGCTTCGTGTTCTTCGTCAACCACAATCAAGCCCAAATTCGGAATGGGACAAAAAAGTGCCGAACGCGCACCGATTAAAATTTTCTTTTCCCCACTGACAATTTGCCACCACTGATTGGTTTTTTCCCTGGGGGTCAGTTGCGAATGCAAAACAGCAACTTGTTCTCCAAATCTTTGCACAAACCGGTCAACCAATTGCGGAGTCAGCGAAATTTCCGGAACCAACACGAGCCCGGTTTGATTTTTTTGCAAAATACTTTCCAACGCGTGCAAATAAATTTCCGTTTTTCCAGAACCAGTAACACCAAAAATTAAGTGAGCTTGAAAGCCTTCGCTGTTTTCTAAATCCTGCAAAACTTTTTTTTGCTCTGAAGTTAAATTGGGTTTCGCCGATCCACCCTCAAGCTGCGCAGGAACCACAGCTGCACGCGTAGATTTTCTGGTGGAAGTTTTTTTCAAGGGCGGGTAAGCAAGCGCTAAAGTTAAACCAGGCGAGTGAATATAATAATCCGACAACCATTCCAACCATTTTAAAAATCGTTCGGATAAAACAGGTGCTTCGTCGTCGACCGAAGTGACCTCGCGGATTTTATCGACGGCGAAATCTTCGGCAAAAACTTTTTGGTGTTCTAGGGCAACGCCACTGACTTTGCGTGTCCCCAAGGGAACAACGACGCGTTGGCCGCGGCTGACAACATACTGCGCGGGAACTCGGTAAGTCAGAATTTGTGGAATGGGCGCATCGACCGCCACCTTCCACAAATCACTCATCGAAACCTCGAGTAAAACTCCTGGGCAGCGGGGCTAAGATTGCCGTCGTTAAACTTGGGCTGATTTAATTTTAGGCTGCTAAGTGCAACAATGCGGCTGGTTTTAATTTGTGCGCTGTTGGATCCCCAGCGCAAATATCTGGTTTGCGGAAATCTTATATTGTGCGGGCCAGTTGTGTAATCTTCGACGCTAAGCTCGGGTCCTTTTGGCAGTCGCAATTTGCGAATCACAAACTGATCCTGTTCGATCCATAGTCCTGGCTGCAAAGTGCTGCTGTCGGGATCCGAGGCAATTCCAAAAACCCAATTGACCACGCCGGCAGTTCGGCCCAAGCGCATGGGTTCTTTGGGCACACCTAATCGCGCTAGGATATCGGTAAATCCCGGTTTGTTTTTTACCCGTGCAAAAAATAAGGGTTCGATAAATTCTGCAGAAATGGATTCGGCCGATTTGTTCAGCGAAGAAAACTTTTGCGTGCCTCGGTATAAAATTTGCGCGGCCAAAATATCTTTTCCATCTTTTTTTAAATAAACCGAAACGAATGAATTGCCGTTGCTTTCGACCAGCCAAACTTCTTTGGTAAGAAGGGTTTCTGCCGCGACGGTCAGGCTGACTTCTTGTTCAATTTGATAGGATCCAAGGCCGTTGCTTTCCGTAGTTCGTTCGAAAATATAAGGCGACGTCAGGGCCGCAAAACTTATTGGACTAAACAAAATGAAAGCTAAAAATATTTTCATTGGGATTCCTCTTGCTGCAATTCGCGCATGCGTTGTTTTAAATAATTTCTTAAGCCAGAGCTGATTTCTGGATTTTGCAATCCGATTTCAATATTGGCCATTAGAAATCCTAATTTATCACCGGCATCATAGCGTTGCGATTTCAGCTCATAGGCGATCATGGATTTTTCAGCGCACAATGCCGCCATGGCTTCGGTCAGTTGAATTTCTTTTCCTGTCGCAGGCTTGATGTTTTTAATGTGATCAAAAATCTCGTTGGAAAAAGCATAGCGACCCGTTAAGGCCCAGCGGCTGGAAGTTTCTGCGGCAGTTGGTTTTTCCATCAGCTTCGAAATTTGTAATTTCCCATTGGCGAAAACGCCTTCGGCAATTCCGTATTTCGAAACATCACTATCGCTAACCTTCATGATGGAAACCGAAGAAATTCCTGTTTCGCGGTAAGCATCACAAAGTTGTTGAGTCGTATTGGGATTACCCTTGTATGTTTGCGTGATTTCGTCCCCAAGTAAAACGGCAAAAGGTTCTTTACCAATGGCCTCTTGCCCGCACAAAACGGCATGACCCAAACCAAGGGCAACGTCTTGTCGAACAGAAATAATTCGAGCGCGTTCGCGGACTTGTTGAACTCGATTAAGTAAATGCAGTTTATTGCCTTTTTCCAGAATCGCTTCCAGTTCTGGGGCAGGATCAAAAAAAACTTCGACGGCGCGTTTGTTGGGGCCGGTGATTAAAATAATTTCTTCGATTCCAGCTTCGATGGCCTCTTCGATGACATATAAAATAATGGGGGCATCGACGATCGTCAGCATTTCCTTGGGGACTGTTTTGGTGGCGGGTAAAAATCGAGTTCCCAGACCTGCGGCTGGGATTATGCATTTTTTCATCAATTCAAAGAGTCTCAAACGTTTCACAAAGAGACAAGTTCGAGACAAAATTCCCGTTTTTTTTGCAGTGCTGGGCGCTTGTGCTATCCTTATCAAAGGGGGATTGATGCGTATTTCGTGGAAATATGTATTTGGAATGGTCGCTGCGGGGGCAGTCGTGACCGTTTTTTTTCAAAACTGTGGCAAAGCTGGTTTTGCAACGGGTCTTGCCTCGGATTCTGCGACTTCTGCAAGCTCGGTTGAAAGTGGATTGCCTTTTGCCTTTTCGGCTGACTTTGATGAAATCAGTTATAATTCTTGTTTTGGCCAAAATCGCGGATCTGCTTTTACTAGTCTGCAAGCAGGAGCTTACCGAGCGGGCGGAATTAAATTGCGCGAAGACTTTCTAAACGCCGCCAGAGCAAATTTAGCCCCAGAATATCCCAGCACTGTCGTAACGCCTGAACAGATTAAGAGATCCGTGGTTCTTTCGGATTTAAATCGTCAGGCAAAACCCCAGGCGGCATTGCGTATGAATGGTAACTTACCTTTTGTCGCCCCAAATGGCACTCAGGGCGGGCCATCTTCTGGTGGAAGCTTTGTTAATATTTTTGGTTTAGGCAGTTTGACGGATGACCACTGGCTTGCAACTTTATTTGAAGAACTGGCGGCGGCTCCGACTGGGTCACGAGCGGCCCGCACTCATTTTTTTAAATACGCCGATAGCGCCTCGAATCGCATCGAAGCAAAACTGCAATTTAGTTACAACGGAGATTATCTGGTCCGAGCGGATCTTGCAGAATATTTTCGTAACGGAACGCCAACCAGATACAATTTAGATTTAACTTTTAAAAGTCCTTTGGCGCCTGGGGATCTTGGATATGCTAGCCCAGTAAGTGGCAGCACCGAACAAGCTTATGGCCGCAGCTATATTTTAAGTTTTGCGCCGATTTCAGCAATGAATCCGATTTTTCTTTCCAGTTTGCCGGCCATCAATCTTAACAGCAAAAGAGGTTCAGGAGTTTTAAACGGTGTTATCGAAACCGATCTTGCCACTGGCAGTCGCGTCGACAGTGGATCCGATGCTTGGCGCTGCGATGCTGAAGAACAAATTATGGTTATCCGATACGTCGATCGTTATTTATGTGAACCCACTACGGCCACAGAAATTGCGCAGATGAGTGCGCAGGAAAAAGATCGCATGCACAGAATTGCTCGGCATTTGCCTTTGGATAAATGGAATGTGAATTTTAAACGCGGTTGCGCTGTCCCGAAAGATCCCGCGGAAAATTGCTACGAGGACTACAGTGCTTCCAGCGGAGTTTTGGTTTCGAAGGTCAGCTATGATTATGGTGCCTCGGCAGGAAAAAACTGCCTGGGAAATCGCAATGATTTAAATGGACTATCGAACGAAGCCCTAGTCAAAGCAGCCATCGACGGCTTGTGTCCCCAATACGTCAGCATCTGCTACAAAACCAATTCCTCGGCCGACTAAAAAAGGGTGGCAGCCACCCTTTCCGGCGGAAAAGTCGGCTGACACCCTTTTTCTTGCAAATGTTTTTTCCTACTTTATTCTGGGGTGGTGAAAACAATTCTTTTTATTTTACTAAGTGCGCAGATGGTTTGGGCGGGGGCTACGAATTCTTCGGCGACTCGGGCGACGGCGGGGGCTGGGCGGTCAGCGGTTGAAACGGGCGATGCGCTGTTTTTAAATCCCGCAACTTTGGTGCACTTACGCGGTCGCGGAATTTATTCGCAGGCAACTTCGGATAGTTTTTCGGTTGGGCTGACGGAAAATGCCAAGGACTCTTTTCTGCCGGCAGGATTTTCTTATTCGCAGCAGAAATGGGGTCATCCGTTTGCTCCGCAAGAAGAACGATTTCAAAACTTACGACTGTCTTTTGCAGATTTTGTGACCAGTAATTTGGCGTTTGGACTTGCGGGCAATCAAAAAACTTTAACGATTTTGGAAAAAACTTATACGCAAATAAATGGCGATGCAGGTTTTCTGTGGACCCCAACGCCGGGGACAGGCTTGGCACTCGTTGTCAGCGATGCATTTCCTACTGCTCAAGATTACCCCGAAGAATTTCGCAGCAACGCACTTTACAGTGTGGGCGCAACCTTTATTGACCGAGAAGTTTCCCGTTACCGCGTCGATTATATGCGCGGGGGGACAAAGTCGTGGGAGCAAGGCGCGCTGGCCCTGGGTTTCGAAGCCTATACCACGCAATTTACGGTTTTTCGGATGGGAGCAAGGCGCGAGCAAAAAACCGAACGCACGCTTTTTTCCACCGGTTTCGGCCTGACCTTGCCCAGATTTCAGATTCACTATGCCTATATGGATCACGAAACATTTGAGGACCCTCAGCGCCACTCGGTTGACTTAAGCATCCCCTTTTAATAAATCTATCTGTCATTCGATTGAATAGGGAGAATTCGTGGCATCAAAAACAAAAAAAACTGAACTGATCCGTAAACACAAAAAAGCTGCTTCGGGCAAAAAAAATAAAGCTTCGCGCCGAAATCAAGGGACTACGAAATCTGCCAAAGTTTTATTCGGCGATAAATAGTTTTTCCTTCCCTTGCGCCTGAAATATTTTAAATTTAAATAAAGCCGCTCAGCTATAAGGAAATAAATTATAGTTTTGGTA
>JBBQHD010000105.1:0-9893 GCA_038323665.1 Bdellovibrionales bacterium | reverse complement strand
GGAGCAGGAAAAAGTCCTGTCGGAAAACTTAATCGAACTTCGCTTTGTCATTGATTCCGAGACAAAAGCAAAAATGGATGAATTAAAACTTTGGATGTCGCACCAGATTCCAGATACGACCCAAGCTCAGTTTTTTAAAGTTATGGTTGAAAAACTGCATCGGCAGTTGGATCCGAATAAACCTAAAAAATCTCGAAAGAAATTAGAAAGCTTTAGAAATAAATCCGAAATCATTCCGAAAAGACAAATCGCAGTAAATCAGGAAGCAAATCAGGCAGCAAGTCTGGAAGTAAATCAGGCAGCAAGTCAGGAAATGAAATCTGGAAATGCAGTGGAAAATAAATCCGAAATTGCGACAGAAGGAAAATTAAAAAATCCTCAGATCGATTTAAACCAGAGCGTTACCGACGTCGGAACTGACAGTGCCGACGGGACTGACGGTGCCGACAGACCAGGCAATGTCGTCGGAAAAGGCTATACCAACAGACCAGACGCTCCCGACGGAAAAAAACAATCTGTTGCGGATAAAAACTTAAAGTCCAAAGCAAATTCCACGAAAAAACGTTCCCGCCATATTCCTTCAGCAATCAAAAATCTTGTTTGGCAACGCGACCAGGGCTGCTGTCAATTTACCGATCCGAAATCTAAAAAGAAATGCGAATCGAAATATCAAGTTCAACTGGATCACATTCATCCGTTCCGGCATCTTGGTGATCATTCGGCAGAAAACCTGCGGCTTTATTGTGGGAAGCACAACCGCGCACGGAATTAATACAGGATCGATGCGCCAAATCGATGCACCAAATCGTGGATCTCTTTTGCGGTTCGACGTTTTCGGGCGCGATTAATCATTTCCCGAAAGGATTTGCGCCATACCAATCCGCTTTGGGCGGCAATTCATCACTGCGCCCCCCGTGCAGTAAAAAATCTGCGACTTTCTGCGCGGCTTCCATCGAACTTTCTGCAAAAGCTTCTTCGGTCAGCGCGCCGATATGCGGGGTCAGAAATACATTGGGCAACGCAATTAATTTAGAACTTTTTGCCAGGGGTTCTTTTTCAAAAACATCCAGAGCTGCGCCAGAGATTATTTTTTGTTCCAGCGCTGCAATCAAATCTTGTTCGCTGATTACTTCCCCGCGCGAAGCGTTTACGATAAAAACATCTGGATGCAAATATTCGAATTGAGATTGCGACAGCATTCCTTTTGTCTCGGGCGAATTCGGCACATGATAACTGACGATATCGGAAAGTTTCAGCAATTCTTCGTAACTGACTTGCCCGACTTTGTTTTCGTTGAAAACAGATTCGTCGACATAGGGATCAAAAGCATAAACTTGCATATCAAAGGCCTTGGCAATGCGTGCGACTTTGCGGCCAATGCGACCCAAACCCACAATTCCCAAAGTTTTTTTAGATACTTCGCGACCGACTAAAAGTTCGCGCTGCCAGGTTGCGTTTTTTATTTCAACTGAACTTTGTTTATATTTACGAAGGCCCGCGAAAATCAAACCCCAGGTGTGTTCAGCGGCCGACTGTGCATTTGCATTTGGAGTGTGCATCACCAAAATATTTTTTCTGGCCGTCAATTTTAAATCAATATGATCAAACCCGCTGGTCGCAGTGACGATGACTTTCAGGCGCGCAGCACCTTGCAAAAAAGCTTCATTGATTTTTGTCCCGCTGCGAATCAGGGCCGCATCGGCGTTGGCCAAACCAGTTTTGTCCACCAGCTGAATCTGCGGTTGCGTCTGCAGCCAAAGTTGAGCTTGCAAGTGCAAGCGATCGCAAACTGCGACTACGAATTTTTCTGACACCAGTTCCTCATTTGTTCGACAATGGTTTTCATTTTATCTTCGGTCCAACCGGCAATTTTAAAATCCAGGAAAGTTTTCATCAAGGCCTCGAAAAAACTTTGCATATCGGAATCTTGAATGTATCCCATATGACCGATGCGCAGAATTTTTCCCTTCAGCTGATCTTGCCCACCCATGACCACGACAGAATATTTGTCTTCTAAATGTTTGCGCATTTCGACACCAGGAGAATTTTCTGGCAACACAATGGCGGTCAAACTAGGCGAAGGATTTTTAGAATAAGATCTTAATCCCGCAAGGCTTAAAAAATGGTGGGTCATCACAGATCTGCGTTGCACGGTATTTAGAAAAGTTTTTAAACCTTGTTGTTCAATAAAATTTAAAACCCAATCTAAGGCGCGAACTAGCAAAACATTTGAACTGTAAAAAGTTTCGCCGCCTGTGTTGGCCTTTTGTTCTTTGCGAATGTCAAAATAAAATCTTGGGCAAGTTGCAGTGGCAAAATATTTTTGCGCTTTTTGGGAAAAACTGACGAAGGATAATCCGGTTGGCAACATCAGGGCCTTTTGCGATCCGGCAACGAGACCATCGATATGAAATAAATCCATCGGAAGATCTGCGGCACCAACGGCTGTGATTCCGTCGACCAGGAAAAGTGTTTCTGGTAATTTAGCAATTAATTCCCCCAGCTCGCGTATGGGGTGCAAAACCGCAGTGGAGGTTTCGCAAGCCTGACACAAAACTGCGCGATAAGTGTGAGTCAGCAATCGATTCTGAACTTGTTCTTCGGTAACGGCTTCGCCCCAGTTTACATTTAAAATATCCACCTGCATGCCAAAAGTTTTTGCCATTTCGGCCCAGCGTTCGCCAAATTTTCCGGAAACAATCGCTAAGACTTTATCACCGGGGCTTAAAACATTTACCAACACAGATTCCATTCCGCCACTGCCGGTTGAACTGTGCATAAAAACTTTTTCTCTGGTGCCAAAAATTTTGGGAAGTTTCTGTAAACAGCTGGATAAAATTTCATCAAAGGCGGGGGTGCGGTGATGGATCATCGGCTGTGCTAAAATTCGAATCACTTCGGGGTGCAGCGGCACTGGGCCGGGGGTCAATAGAATTTGCGACACAGGGCAACTCCTAGGAATAAAACTTTCTTTATATATATAGTTGAAGACATTCAATAGCAATGAGAGGCTGTCTGGGAAAATGAAATGGTTTAAATTTTTAAGTTTTTCAATCTTATGCTTTTGTTTATCTGACTGCGCCTATCATATGGGAGTCGGGGAAAGAAGTTTACCAGGTGGCTACCACAGCGTCGCCATTCCGGTTTTCAAAAATCATTCGTCTGAACCAGGAATCGAAACTTATTTTACCGAATCCCTGATCAAAGAATTTTCCCGGGGCAGCGTCGCGCGGGTGATTCCCGTTTCAGAAGGCGAAGCCCAAATATTGGGAGAGATCGTTTCGGTTCAATATTCTTCAGATGCAAAAATTTCAGCTGGCGATTCCGCAGCCCCCGATTTACCAACGGGGACAGTGTTAACAACAACCTATCGAATTTCGATGAGTGTTAAAATCACCTTAAAACGCCAAAAAGATGGTGTGCAGTTATGGGAAGCAAGCTTCGGTGGTCAGAAAACTTATACCGCCCCGCAGATCACTCGGGACAGATTGAATTCTGTGGATCCGATTTACAATCAATCTTCGCGCAAACAAAATATCGAGGATCTTTCGACGGACATGATGCTCGAGGCTTACAACCGCTTGACGGAGAATTTTTAAATGGCGGTTCTAGATTCGGATCAATTTTGGAAAAAAGTTGAAACGCAGCCCGACGGTTTGTTTTTTATTTTCGGTGAAGAAAATTATTTGGTGGATCAAGCGCAAAAATATTTTCGTGAACAGGCTGCAGCCGCCGGGGTTTTGGATTTTAATTTCAATGCTTTTGAGATTGGATCTGTGGAAATTTCGCAAATACTAGAAACAGCAGAACTGTTGCCATTTATGTCGGCGCATCGTTATGTTTTAGTCAAAGACCTGCACCGAATTTCTGAAAAAGATGCGGTGGTTTTAAAAAAGTTTATTGAAAAACCGGTCAATCCCACAGTTTTTGTTTTAACTGCAGGTAAAATTGATCGCAGAAAATCTATATTTAAGTCGCTGTTTGAATCCGCGGTGTGCGTAGAATTTAAAAAACCTTATCCACAGCAAGTGCCCAATTGGATTCAATACATCGTTCAGGGCGAGGGTTTAGAGGCTTCGACCACGGCAGTTTACGAATTGCAAAAGCGGGTCGGGGATGAACTTTCGGAAATTGCTCAGGAAGTGCGGAAATTAAAAGATTTTATTTCGCCCCGACTAAGGGTCGAAGAAGACGATGTGCGAAATCTGATTCATCGACATCGCATTCAAAGTGTTTTTGAATTTGTCGAAGCGCTGGCAAAAAAAAATCGCAGTATTGCGTTGGAACAACTTATTTTTCTGATGGAACAGGGCCAAAGCGAAGTTGGCATCGTGTCTTTGATCGCGCGGCAGTTTCGCATTTTGTTGCTGTTAAAAAAAGGTCAGGAACTGGCCCTTTTCGGAGCAAAACTTGCTGGATACATTCAAGTTCCGCCCTTCTTTTTACCTAGTTATATTGAACAAGCACAAAGGTGGACTCGTCGGCGTTTAGAAGATGCGCTGTTGTTGTTGGGGGATACGGAAAAAGCTTTGAAAAGCTCGCCGATTTCTTCGCACATTTGGTTGGAAAATTTAATTTTAAAACTTTGCCAAAGCGAAGCAAACCTGGACCTAGGTATGGGTAAGGACATGCGTCGTGTCTAAACTAATAACAGTTTAGTAAAAACTTTTCTGAAAAGGGATATTGGTCGATAGGTCTGGTATGAGTGAACCGGACGATTCAGGAATCAATCGCAGGCGTTATCCCCGCGGAGCTTTCACAAGACAGATTGGCGTATTGGCCAAGGGCAAATTCTATATTTGTAAGGCTGTGGAAACAGGCGAAGGCGGGATTGCTTTTGAAAACCCCATCGAGCTGATCTTGGGCCAAAAAATTGTTATCAGTATGCAAATTCCCCTGGGGGATTTTCTATGCATTACGGCCACGGTGAAAAGGCCGGGAACAGTCGTCGGCGTTGGTTTCGATGATATTTCGTTTACTCACCGACGTCAGTTGCGAAGTTTTGTGTCCAAAAGTGCGAAGGAAATTCGCACTTCGGATTCCTTCGACTAAATTATAAATTTAAAGCTTTTTGTACGCGAGTGGTGACTCGGCCAATTTTACGGGAAACGGTTTCTTTTTTCAAAACGCCTTTATTTACAGCTTTCATAATTTCGCTGACGAAATTTTTCAGCAATACTGGGATGTCGGTCGTTTTCTTTTCTTGAATGGCTTTTAATAAGCTTTTTTCAGAAGTTCGAACGGTTTTTTTACGATTTGCGTTCACAACATTTTTGCGAACTGATTGTCTTGCGCGTTTGGCCGCGGATTTATGTGTAGCCAGGTAATCCTCCTTGTGGATCTGTCGTTAATTCGAATACCATAATGAAAAGGGAATATGCAAGTAACACCAGCAAAACTTGAAAAAGAAATTACCTCGAGTGTGGGAAAATCCGCCCTGCAGATGAGTTTTGGAACATTGCTTAGCCGAGTGCTGGGCCTGGGGCGCGAACTTGCCTTTGCGGCATTGTTCCCCCGGATGGTGACCGATGCCTGGATTGCAGCCTTTCGACTGCCGAATTTATTCCGCAGGTTGCTTGGCGAAGGAACCCTGTCGATCAGTTTTATTCCCGTTTACATAGGTCTAAGGGAAAAATCGCATGAAGAAGCACAGAAATTTCTGAACGCCTTTTGGACCTTGCTGCTGGTGGTGCTGACCACTTTGTGCGTTTTGGGGTCGCTGTGGCCAGAAAAAATCCTGACTTTGCTGTTGGACGAAAATTTTCGCAGCGATGCCGAAAAATTTTTGATGACCGTCAGAATGGCACGCATCATGTTCAGTTTTATTTTTTTCATCAGCATATTTGCGCTGTGGATGGGGATCCACAATTCGCTGAAATCTTTTCGCGCCCCTGCATTAGCTCCGACCTTGTTTAATGTGATTCTCATTATTTCAACTTTACTACCACTGAATTGGTTTTCCAGTGCCGGCGATGGCCTGGCCTGGGGGGTTGTTTTGGGCGGGGCGGCCCAGGCTGCCTTTTTGCTGCCGGGACTGATTCGCCGAGGAATTCACATGCGGTTCAGTTTTGCATGGCGAAATCCCGGAGTCTCTGCGGTTTTAAAAAATATGCTGCCAGCATTTTTAGGTTTGGGTTTGATGCAGGTAACGACGCTGGTTAATCTGCGTTTTGCAAGCGAGCTGGGCGAAGGAACTTTATCCTGGATTGCCTGGGCCGATCGATTGTTGGAATTGCCGTTGTCATTGATTGCGGTCAGTCTGGGCACCGCGCTGCTGCCAACGCTGTCCACACATTGGACGCAAAATCGCAAAGACGAAATGGTCAAAACCTTGGATCAATATTTGGGATTTAATTTTTTCTTGTGTTGTGCCGCCGCAGTTGGATTATTTATTTTAGCCGAGCCAATTATTTCGGTCTTATTCGAACGAGGCCATTTTTCCAGATTCGACACAGTCAACACCGCCGCGGTTTTACAAATCTGGGCCCTGATGATGATTCCGGCCAGTGCGGTGCGAGTCATCACGCCGGCCTATTCATCTTGCCAAAAAAATCACTGGCCCGCCATCGTCAGCTGCGTCTGCTTGGCCGCGCATTTGATTTTAGCACCGTGGATGATGCGACATTGGGGATTGACGGGATTAAACTTATCGACTTTAGTTTCCGCGTCGTTAAATTTGATTGGTTTAATTTTATTATTTCCATCGCAAGTTCACGCCTGGAAAATCTCTGGAATTTTCCTGCGCTGTGCGCGTTTTGTTCCCGCTTTGTTGGTCTTGGGGTTGTCTTGTTGGATCACCGAGCGAATCTATTTCAATATTTCCGGATTTTTGCTGCGCGCAGGCTTCCTGTTTTCGGCAATTGCGATTTCCGGCGGAATTTATCTGGCAATCGCAAGGCTGATGAATTTACCAGAAGCTGGAATGATTCTGCGCAGATTTGTTCGGAAGTAGGGCTCTTTTTCTCTCGTCCTAACCCTAGTCCCAATTCCACTTGTTTAAATAAGGTTTCATGATTTCTTTCAAAGTTGTATTTTTGTAAATTTCCCATTTTGGTGGCACATCTGATATAAATTCGATCCACAAATCTTCTGAAATTATTAAATATTGGCAAATATTTTTATCCTGTTTCTTTTTATAATCTGAAAGTGCATGGCCCTGGTCGACCTCTTTAATAAAGTTTGTTCCCCAAAGTTTCCAGGTAGCGCAGAATTTGTAGGGAAGCTTGGATTTGAGATATTTTCCTATACTGCAATTATACTTTTCTTCTGTAATTCGAAGTGGATCCCATCGATCTATAGTTAAAACATATGCAATTTTCTTTTTATACCTATTTTCATCATCGATAAAAAAGAAAAAATGAACGTCCGTCGTAGTCGTTAGAACTCTTCCCAATCGGATGAACTCATTTGGGTGCCCCATGGGGGTTTTCCAAGGTTCCTTATAGACATCATTATAAAATTTAGATTTTGTTCTCATTTTAATACCTCACTTTAATGCGAATTTTTCTACTTGGCCCTTCTTTGGGTGGTTGAACTTCTAGTGTTGGGAAATCTGTTTTTTCAGTTTTAGGTCGTCTAAGAATTTTACTACCATCCGGAAGAGTTTTTATATCAAGCCCGTCTGTTTGAGTAATTTCACCAGGAATTTTATCAAAATCTTTCTGCAATTCCTCCTCGCCTCCAGATTTTGTATATTGGCGAGTTTTATCTTTAGTTGTTACTTTTGTTTTACGATCAACAATCTTCAAATCTCGTAATGGTTTTTCCAATTCATCATGCGCTTTACTTAAGGCATTAAGTCCCTGCTCGATCTGATCGCGGACAACTTTTTCCCTGGTTCTATCGAAAAGTTTCGCCAATTTTTCAAATGCATCCCAATCAATAAGTTTTGCGGCTAAAATAGCTGCCAGCAGTGCCGCAGCTACAATTGGAGCATCCAAAATGGTCGCCGGAATTGCGATGACTCCAGCGGGTGCAAATATCGGTGAAAAAGACAGCGGCTGTATCGCGCCAGTTCCTGGATCTGCAACCCAAGAAGTTAAATCAACCAAAACTCGGTTTGAATCCAAAGAATTAATTTTTCGATTTATATTTTCAGGCAAAATTCGCAATTGAATCTGGCCAAGATCTTGATAAATCCCAGTGGTAATAAATCTTGCGTAAATATTTTCAGAAACTTGGCTCCAAGGTGTTTCTGTTTTTTGTTGTGGTGGTGGAAAAACCGAATGGGTATCGATCAAACTGCTAAGTCGGGAATAATCATTGCCGGCAATGCGGATCAATTGGCGGAAGTTTCTAATTTCAACGATTTTCTGACCGACTTCTCCGAACTGGTTCAGAACTTCGTCGCTAGTTGTTTCAAACGAGGGAATAACGCCCAAAGATTTATTGGCGATGCTATCCCATTTTTGCGCGAAGTTTTGTAAAAAGGATTGCTGCAGCTCGGGTTTTTGATCGGGCAGAATTTCATCAACAATTTGACGGCTTTCTTTCGTCATTTCTTCGTAACTTAAACCGTTTTGAATGCTCCAAGACAAAGTCTGCACATCATGGATGGAAAATTTTGTTGTGATCTTTAAATTTAATTCTCGAATAATATGGGCCCTAGACCCTTGCAGTTGGGCCAAAGTATATTGATGGCCAGCAGGGCTTGCTCCGTTAGATTTCATGCAATAAGTAATGACGGGAATAATATAATCACCGGGAAGTAAACTTAAGTTTCCCCTGGCATCATACAAAATACTTTTTTTGAAACTGGATTGCGGGTCGAATTTTTGCCCTGGTAACTGGTCGACAGTTTTAAAAAGCCCACGCGAACTAGGCAGAATGGGCGCCTGCGCCGAAAATATTTTCTCTAGTTCAGGTTGCGCAATTTTAATTGCTGCCCGAGTTGCTAAGTCATAGGGATCAAAGGGTTTTGGGGCCGAGGCACAGGACACAAAAAAACAGGTCGCGACGAGCAGTGATATAAATCGACGAAAGAATTGGAAGGCTGACTCCTTTTTATATTATAAACAGATAAACTTTAGTTAAATTTTTATATTTTAGCAATAGCTAAGATTAGGCGGAGCTTGCTTATTTAATTCTGCAACAGCGAAGGCCGAACAGCTTCGTAACGACGACTGATTAAATCGAAAATGTTTTGCTCACTGCCCGCAATGCCGCGCGCTTCTCGTAAGGCGGCTGGTGTTCTTAATCGCGGATCAAATTTCTGGCCAGGTAAATAAAGTCGCAGATCGCGGCCTTGATCGTCAGTTAATTTCGAGGTTGTCGGTTGGTAATTCGGGTTGTAAGTTCGACCGCCGCCGTAATTTTGTGCGGAACCACGAGTGCCATTTAATATCTGAGCATCGCGACTGGCCGCGGAATTTCTGGCAGCGCCTTGCAAGCCACCAGTGCCGGGAAGTGAGCCTGATCCCGCATTGCCGCCACCAGATGAGGTTACTCCAGGATTTGGTTTATTATTACTGTCGAAGTTTAATTCCTGATTTTGGTCAAAACCCAAACCACTTGGTGTTTCGTTGCCTGAACCTGGACTATTTAAACTTGCACCAGCGATTGTTGAATCAGAATTGGAATTATTATTCGGAGTTTGCGTTCCACTTAAGGTAAGACCTACCGGCTGAGAATTTTGGTAACAAATCGGATCGGCAGGATTGGTAGAACAATAGGCTTGGTTGGTGCTTGCAGAAAGATTGGTGCAACGAGTGGCAAGTGAAAGTCCCTGAACCGCTTGCTGCTGACCTTGTCGAGCGCCAGCCACATTTTTCTGAAAATCCTGACAGGTTCTTTGTTGCTGAGAAATCTCATCATTTCTTCCAGAAATTTCGGAAGAACTGAGCGAATTTCCACAAGAAGACTTCGCCGAATTAAGCCGCGATTGGGCACTCTGA
>JBBQHD010000104.1:0-9904 GCA_038323665.1 Bdellovibrionales bacterium | reverse complement strand
TGGCAGCACTAACAAATTTCCTAGTCGGATTTTAAACATTCGGAAGAATACTTCAGCTTTATTTTCAACTGTCAATCCTACTTAATAGTTGTTTTTGGGCAGGATACGGAATACAACGTGTTTGCTCGAAATTCGTTTCGAACCATCAAAATTTTCAATGACGAAATGCTGCTGCATGAATCTTTGAAAAAGGGTGGTGGTTTCGCCGCTAACAAAGAATTGCGCGCCGGAATGCCGGGCAAAATTATCGAAATTTTTGCCGTGCAAGGCACCTGCATCAAGGCCAACCAGCCTTTGCTGATTATGGAAGCAATGAAAATGGAAAATGAAATGCGTGCTTCGCAAGACGTCGTAGTAAAAGAAATTTGCGTCAAACAAGGCGACAGTGTCGAAGCCGGAACAATCTTGATGAAATTTGAAATCGAAAATTAATTTTTCTTAACATTGAGCTGCGCCGCAGCTCGACCTCCTATTCGCACCTACCATTCCGTTTTGATTTAAGGAAGAATACTCAAATCAACTTAATAAGGAGGCCTTACAGTGAAATTAATTTCACGCGCGATGTTGTGTGCTGTTGCTTTTGGTTTAGCAACTTCAGCTCAAGCGCAAACAAAAAAGAAAACCAAAACCACAAAAACAACCACTACTACGACTGAAGCAACACCTGCTGCAGTAAAACCAGCGGCAAAACCAGCTTACAAAGCTGAACCAGAATACGCTCCACATAAAAAATATGGAATGGCAGGCTGTGGATTCGGAGCTATGCTTATTGAAGACAAACCAGGAATCGGCGCGGCACTGGGTTCTTCGATTTTGAATTCTATCGGATACCAGACTTTTGCAATTTCTTCAGGAACTTCAAATTGTGGAGCTTCCGGTCGTATGGCAAAAGCCGATCAGTTCATCGACATCAACCGCGTAGCTTTAGAAAATGATCTAGCTCGTGGAACAGGCGAAACTGTCAGTTCTTTGGGTTCGCTTCTTGGTTGCAAAAACTCTAACTTCCCAACACAGATGAAAACTCAGTTCACTCCAGGAGCTTCGAAAGAAGTTTTGACAAGTGCCGCTGTTAATTCTTGTCAAATTTAATCGAAAGGAAAAATTAAAATGAAATCATTATTATTCGTATTAGTAGGATTATTTTCAGTAGCAAGTTTTGCAGAACATTATGGCGAAGCTGGTTGTGGATTAGGTTCTTTGGTTTTCACAAACCCAAATTCTAATCAAGTATTTGCTTCGACCACCAATGAATCAACCTATACACAATTGTTCGGTATCAGCAGCGGGACTTCAAACTGCGTTGATCACGGTGCTGTTGCTGCCAATAAAGAAGTTCCATTGTTCATCGAAACCAACCGCACAGCTCTTGCAAAAGATGCTTCACGCGGAACGGGCGAAACTGTTGTTGGCTTGGCACACCTAATGGGTTGTGACAGTAAAGCTTTCGGCCAATCACTGAAAAGCAACTACAAACAGATCTTCGTAGATACCAATATGGAAGCAACTGGAATCCAAAAAGGAATTCAGACTGTTGTTCAAAATTCTTGTGGTGCTTAAGCACAAGGGTTGATCTAAGACGATAAGTATTAGACAAACGGGGTGAATGAAATTCACTCCGTTTTTTTTCGCCTTTTTTTTATTTCAAACTGCACTTGCCCAGACGGCAGCACCCGAGTCACCGCCCGCTGTTGATCGTGCTTGGCTGAAGCTTCTGCATTTCCAGCCCGGTCTGTGGTGGGGATTAAACCCTGAAATCTCCAGTCCCAACTTTTATATTCACCACGAGGGACGTTCTCGGCCCGACTTAGAATACACAGCAACTCGTGCCGCATTTTTGGATCCCAAAGAATCAAGCGTCAAAGAAGAATTCAGTTATATTTGCCGATTCCCGGCTCGCTATGCTTATTTCCGCAAAAAAGAACCGCAAACAAAATGGGTCAGCCGCAGTTGTCCGGTGATGGAACGATGGGCGAAAGCCTTACAAGGAGTTTCGGCTTCCTTGGTTTTTTCCAGTTATTTTCTTAATAATCCATCTTCGGTTTATGGACATACTTTTCTGCGCATCAATAAATCGGTTTCCGAAAAAAGTGGCCGGCGCTATGAACTTCTAGATTACGGGTTTAATTTTGCAGCCGAAATGGATACCAAAAATCCGCTTTTGTATGCGATCAAAGGCATTGGTGGCGGATTTGCGGGAACATTTACAACTGTTCCCTATTATTACAAAGTGCGCGAATACAGCAATTCAGAATCCCGTGACTTGTGGGAATACGAACTGAATGTGACCAAAGAACAAACCGATATGTTGGTTTTACATATTTGGGAGTTGGGACCTACCTTTACGCATTATTATTATTTTACCGAAAACTGCAGTTACTTTATGTTGTCCGCACTCGAAGCCGTGATCCCCGATTTGCAATTGGTCGAAGACAGCAAATGGATTATTATTCCCGTCGACACATTGAAAACAACTTTTGAATACCCAGGTTTACTGAAATCCTGGAATTATCGGCCCTCAACTTTTACCGAACTTACGTTCCGCACCAAAGATATGAGCAACGCGGATAAATCCCTGATCGAAAAAATGGGAAAAAATTTAAGCCTTGCCGAGGTTGATGAAATTTCTGATCCACAAAGAAAAGTCGTTATTCTAGATGCGCTGATGGACTGGGTGGATTATTTATACCCCAAAGAAATCCAACAACCCGAATCAGGACCTGCTAAGTTTAAAAATCAGGTTTTGCTTAAGCGCAGTGGTGTGAATGTGATCACCGAACCCTTGGTAATTCCACCACCCGCGACAAAATTCCCACACCAGTCGCATGGGTCCAGAAAAATTTCTTTCACAGATTTAAACTCAACGATTTTAGGCCGCGAAAATTTTTTAGATTATAAATTTGCCCTGCACGATCTGTTGGACAATCCGGATGGTTATCCTGACACCGCGACCATCAATACGTTTAATTTCCGTTTTGGTTATTCGCAGCGGGATAAAAATATTTATTTGGACCAGATTAAAATATTTGAACTTTTAAGTTTATTTCCCATCGATCATTTTGCACGAACTGCTTCGTGGGGAGTTTCCTTGGGCTGGGAACATGTGCGCTATGCAGATTGTTTTGACTGCATGGCTGCAAGATTGGGTGGCCAATACGGTGCCACTTTTGCTTTAAGCAAGACGCCCGGCTTATATTCTTTTTTTGGAATTAAATACGATTTTATTTATACCGACGACAACAAGCGCTCGGATGACTACAAAACTTTGGAAGCCGGCGGCGGACCTGCGGTGCAGTTCTTGGCCCGCTGGAACTTGCAAAATGCCAGCTTTCTAGAATCCTGGTATCGCAAGTCGGCTCGTTACGGTGTTCAAGATTACCGGGAAATTAAACTGACCCATCAAGTGAACTATAAAAATTGGGCCCTTGCCATCCAAGGCACCGAGCGCTTTGACGAGGAAGAATTTGCGCTGAAACTTTCCTATCTTTACTAACCAGCCTGCCTTTTTCTAAACGCTACACTTAAAATATAAGATTCTATTTCTGTAAAAAAGTGCAGTTGCCAATCTGCGGGGTTTCCAAAACTTTTGGGCAAACCGGCGATGCTCCAGTTTTCACAATTTAGGTTAACTTCACGAACGTTTTTGAAAACTCCGCCGGCGGCTGCTTTGAGCAAAGCCTCCTTGCCAGACCACAACTTTGAAAAAACCAGTTTTTGTTTTTCGTGATTTTTTTCCGCCAGTAGAAAATTTGTTTCTATTGCAGAAAAATACTTCTTAGCAATTTCTACGATAGATATGGATTTGCGAATTGCTTCTAGATCAATGCCAATCCACCCCTGCTGTGTAAAGCCCAGGGCAATTAGATCTGCGCTATGGGATAAGTTAAAATCCAACTGCTGATTTTCGAATTGAAAAACTAATTTGCCTTCACCTTTTTTTTCAAAAAAAATTTCTTGTGGCAAAATCTGGGTCATGGCACTTAATTTTTGTTTAAGATGATAACGGGAATGCAAGTATTGGGATCTGCGCTCTGAATTGTTCATATTTGCAAGGTCATTCAGTTCTGTTGAATTCAGAAAACTTTGTGGGTCTTTTGAAAAATCCGCTGGCCTTCGAAAAACTTCAAAGGAATAAAGCTGTTCGGGATGCTGAAATTCGAAGATTTTCATGCATCTCTTTCTTATCCGCGTCGTGCCTAAGTTGCAAAGCTTTGCTTTAATTTAGCTTTGAAATTCATTTTTTTCCCTTTTATTTTAAGTCTTCTTGTCCTTGTTTCGGGCTGTTCTTCTGTTTTCTACTTTCCAAGGGTGCAGAATCAGAAATTTTACGAACCTAAAGATTTCGGATTTAAATACGAAGATGTTTATATTCCCCAGGCCAACAATAAGCGTCTGCATGCCTGGTTTTTTTCATCGATTGAAAAACCGGCCAAAGGATTGATCGTTTATTTCCATGGTAATGCAGAAAATATCACGACTCACTTTCTGTCACTGGCCTGGATCACCCGTTACAATTACGATTTTCTGATTTGGGATTACCCCGGTTACGGTTTGTCGGATGGACAGGCAGAAAAATATGCCATTCGCGCGGCAGCTTCAGATGTTTTAAAATGGGCTTATCAAAAAAATCTCGAGAATAAAAATAAGTTTGTGGTTTACGGCGCAAGTCTGGGCGGTAATATCGCCTTGCGAGCGGTGCAAGATGTGCGACAAGAAGTTAAAATTTCAGGATTGATTTTAGAAAGCACATTTTTATCTTACCGAAGTGTGGCCAGGGATAAATTATCGGATCATTGGTTTACTTGGTTGTTTCAACCCTTGGGTTGGCTGCTGGTCAGCGATGCGACTGCGCCTGATCAGCCGGTGCAGTTAAGTCCCATTCCGGTCTTTGTGGTGCATGGGAATAAAGATCCCGTCATGCCTTATAAATTTGGTGTGGATTTATTCGAAAAAACTTCTGAACCTAAAAAATTCTTACACATTGAAGGCGGTGGTCATATCGATTCTTTTTTTCGAGACAACTACCGCCATCGTCCTGCTTTACTGGAATATCTAAATGGACTTAGTCAATCAAATTAGCTTTAAAAACCTCTTTGCTATCGATGTATGCGATGCAATCATATCCCCAATTGTTGATTCAAGCATCCATCCAACAAATTTAGATCCAACTGCACTAATAACCATTAATTTGCGGTATATCTCTAGCGCTCATCGTAACCGTTTAGGTTGTCGAATGTATCTCGGTTGGCCAGGCAAAGCATGGCGTAATCGCGTTTCGCAATTAGTATTTTTCGATTTCTAGAAATCTGTTCTGTTGAATCGGGCAAACCATTTTCTGGTCTGACAATATAAGCCTCATTGTATTTCGATAGAAATGCATTGGTTGCGCCTATAAATCTATTTAACTGAACACTAAAAAATTCGAAGGTTAATTGACGGCCGCGGGTTCGCCCCTGCCATTTTCTATAAGTTACGTAATCTAAGTTGGCTCGATAACTGGATCTTTCGCGTCTTAAATAGTTCTTTGAAACTACAATGCGGATTCCGTAAGATGCCATTTCAGATTCAATACTTTTTAGACTTGCATGGTCTCGTTGATAATCTTCTTGTGTAACTGTGACGGGGGGCTGTGCCTCGGCAGATTTGTTTCCACCCGAATTATTGCATGCGGTGATTGCTGAACTTAACAACAGTGCACCTACAATAGTTTTAATTTCATTTTTCACATTTCCCCCGTTTCTGGATTACTTGTAACAAAGTTTTAATTTGCTACTTTTGTTAAAAACTAAAAAAGCCCCTTAGAAAATCTAAGGAGCTTTGCGAAACTGTCTTATTTCAACAGTTTATTCATTTCTTCATCAGATTTAGCTTCTAAAGCTTTTTTGGCAAAATCGCGCTTTAAAGTTAAATTTTTGATATACTCAGGATGCAAAGTTGTAAGCTCTTCAGTAACAACAGCTTGCTTTTGATCATTCAAAGTAGCTTTGATAACGATAAATGGGCGGCTGTATTTATTTAAATACGCAGTTGCAGAAACAACATACAGATTCAAATAACGTTTAGCATGTTCCATAGTCATTACTTTGTTTTCCTGAGCTTGGTCGTCTATTTTTGGTTTTGACCAACCTTTCAGAACTAGCGGGTTCAACCAAACTTTTTTGTTTGTAATTGAAGGATCGTCAAACTGAGTCAAGATACCAATACCTTGTTGTTGAGCAACCAATTGAGATTCATCCAAGATTTGCTTATCGTTTGTAAATTCTTGTTCGTTTACTGTGATTGGTTTTGCCTCTGCTACTGGTGCAACAGGTGCTGGCTTAGCTTGATTGCTAAATTTGCTATTACACGCAACAACTGCAGTGCTAAGCAAAGCCGCGCTAACGGCTAGTTTAATTGTCTGTTTCATTTTTTCCCCTTTTGTTTTTGATTCAACCCCTCGCTGAACCGAAGCTGAATATAAACTAAGAAGATTTAATTTGCAGAATTATTATTTTGTGTGAATTTATTTTACTAAGTGTCTAAAGGTTCGACAGGAACTTTTTTCTTTTTATGCGATTTCTAGTATTTCTTTTATCCCCACGGCCCACGGCAGACATTGGATGCCCTCTATTTTTTGCGACACTGGGTCTTGTGATAAGTAAAAGGCGCTGATTTTTGTCCCAGACACTAGCTTGGCTAATTTTCTTACTTCCTTTTCGTCTACCGACGGTGCCGATTTTATTTCGATAAAGATAACTTCTTTTTTTCCCCGCGACAGAACGAGGTCTACTTCTGCACCTTCTTTTGTCATAAAGTAACTTAATGAATAGTCTTTTTCTAAGTAAGTATTCAATTTATTGAATTCATTGATAATGAAGTGCTCAAAAAGTTCTTCATAATATGATGTCTGCGGAACCGCATCCGAATGCAAGGAGCGCTCAAGAGCGCGTTTTACTCCGGTATCGAAAAAATAAAATTTTGGAATTTGTAAAATGCTCTTCCGCAATGAAGTATGATATGCGGGCAGTATAAACCCTAAGTAAGTATCTTCCAAAATATGGTAGTAGTTCATAATTGTTTTCGTATCCACCCCGACTTCATTGCCGATTTTCGTAAAATTCAAAGGCTTCCCATTCATCTGTGCGGCAACTTCTAAGAAAAGCCGGAAGGGATCTAATTTGCGAACAACTTGTTCCATTTGAATTTCTAGTTTTAGATAATTACTGATATAGGATTTTAAATACTTAATCTTGTCTGATTTTTCAGAAAATTTAAAAATGGATGGAAGCATTCCAAGATTCAGCGATGAATCCAGTTCAAATTGAGAACCTAGCTCTGTAAATGTTAAGGGAAATAACCGGTATTCAAAGGCTCGCCCACCCAATAAATTCGCCCCTTGAGTTTTAAGTTTTCTTGCACTTGAACCAGAAAGAACAAATTTAGTTTTGGTTTTTTCTATCATCGAATGCACGACATCTAGCAGCCGAGGAATTTTTTGAACCTCATCAATGATAATCCACTTTGGTTTCTTTCCATTCGTCATTAAGTCTGTTTCGATCAACGACGGATTGCGAGCAAGACGTTCTTCCGTATCGTCATCCAACAAATCATAATAAAGAAAATTTCCTTCGAGTTTCGGCAGAAACTGGGACTCTAGAAAAGTAGACTTTCCTGTTCCGCGCGCTCCGAACAGAAAAAAACTTGAGTTCTTTGAGGGGTTTACAAGCCTATGGATCATACTCCATAATAGTCGACCTTTTATGGAGTATTGTCAACTGGCGCTGGACGCGCGAAATAACCTACGAAGAAAATAGAGATCTCATACAGAAACAGCATCGGCCCCAGCATCAACAGCATACTTAATAAATCCGGCGGCGTAATGATTGCCGAAAGAACCGCAAGAATCATAACCGCGTATTTGCGTTTGGCTTTTAAAAATTCTTTGCTGACAATTCCCATCATTCCCAGCGAAACCAGGACCAGCGGCAGCTCGAAGGCCGCGCCAAACATAATTGCTATGCGGGTTACAAAAGATAAGTAGTGATCGATCGCGATCATTGGTTGATCTTCGGTGCCCCCGAAGGTCATCAGAAATTTAAAAGCCATTGGTAAAACTACGAAATAGGAAAAGGATACTCCGGTTAGGAAAAGAAAAGTTCCAGAAAATACAAACGCAACAACACCTTTTTTTTCCTTTTGATAAAGGCCTGGGGAAATAAATCTCCACACCTGATACAACCAAAATGGCGTTGTTAAAATAACCCCTGACGAAATGGACAGTTTAATAAAGGCCATAAATTTATCCATGGGCCCGGTGTAAATTAATCCTTTGGTCGGCAAATAGGGCAAAATAGGTTGTCTTATAATAGCAAAAATCTGTTCAGAAAAATAAAAACAAATAAATGCACCCGCCACAATTGCAATTAAACTGCGAATTAAACAGACGCGCAAATCACGCAGATGTTGCGTGAAAGCTTGGCTTTTTTCTTCTTGCTGTTCAAGAGTCTTTGTCATTTTTATTGATCTCTTTGGTGATCTGGTTTTTCCAGCCCGAAGTGTGGCGTTTGATTTCGTTGATAAAACGGCCAATTTTTTGCGCTACTTTTGGCAAGTCATCGGGGCCGATAACGATCAAGGCAAGAACGGATAAAAAAAGAATTTCTCCGAGGGAAAAACCAAACATATGCAAACAAGATTAGCTGTGTTTATTGGACCTTGTCGAGTTGTAAGTGCAAATCAAGCGGCTTTGTTGCCTTTGCCCGTGCGGGGAACCGTCGTTACACCGATTTCTGTCAGTTTTTGTCGGGCGACTTCCGAACCCGTTTTCATATAGACATCGTAAAGTTTTAAAATGTCTTCATTCGACTGAATATTTGCCCCGTGACTGATGTAAGACAGAACATCGACAAATTCGATAAATCTTTCGCTGAAAGTTTTGTAAACTCCCGACAGCATTTCCTCGTTGGTCAGATGCGAAAGATCTCGGTAAGCCGTTTCACCCATATCAACATAGTAGTCCACATCGATGATTTTTCGCGCGAAGGATTCCGCGAAAAAACCACTCATATACAAAGCGCGGTCTGCTAGTTTTTTTAATAAATCAATTTTTTGTCTATTTTCCAAATGCTGGGCACTTAAATACATCTCGGCCAAAGTATTAATAGGACGATTTTCCGCAGATTGCGTTTCAAATAAATTTTCCGCGTTAATATGAAACTGCAACAGCTGCGCTAAATACGTTCGCACTATGGGGCGAGTGTCGATATGACGGTGCTTTAAAGCCTCGTCGACCATCTCATTAAAATACTGTGAAGAAGAAATCACCAGACCCGTTTTCACCAAAGCTCCCATGACTACTTTTCGGCATCTAGACTGATTTTATCAAATCTGACTTGTTTAAAAAGCTAAAAACGTTTCATTTCGAGACATCTGGACTGATGTAGAAGCATTGGTTTTGGTGGGGATAAGGGGGTTCTATAGAGGCTGGCTGTTTAAGGTGCTAAACTTTTTGACAGCCTTGCGATTACCCAAAGATTTTATCAAGCCCTATTCGGGCAACGGGCCGCAGCCCTCAGGCTTCGGGCCCCGGGTTTCGGATTAGGCAGAAAAGACTGGCGCCTAGTTGGTCGGCTAGTTTGATGAGTTCGTTGTTTTCTACTAGATCTAGGCAGGCTTTGGTTTCGCGCAGTGATCCCATTGCGATTTCATAAAATCTTTTGCGATCTTTCCCGGATTTTCCGGTTCCTTCTGCGATATTTAAGAAGATCGAAAGAACGGCTCGTTCCAGTTGATCCTTCAGGGGATTTCTAAGTTTTAAATATTTACTTTGTATGACTAAGTTTTTAGCCAGCTGATAAGTGCGGAAATTTTTCATTTTTTTTACTCTCCTTTTTTAGAGTGTTTTTGTTTTTGGGATCTAAAAAAGGAG
>JBBQHD010000103.1:0-10298 GCA_038323665.1 Bdellovibrionales bacterium | reverse complement strand
ATCGATCCCCATCGCGGCGTGCTTTATTATTACTAAACAAATATCCGTTTTGCCCATCGCCATTCCACATACTGCCAGCTTGGCTGTTCAGATCGGCTTCGTCTTCCAATCTGTTTTTGGTCATGCGCTGATACTGCCGCTGTTCCGGAGCTAAATACTGAGGCGTTTCAGAATAGCGAACTTGATGATTGTCCACCAAAGGATTTAAATTTTCGGGAATTACCGAGCATCCCGAGAAAATACAAAATGCCGCCAAAATTAAAATTAACTTCATTCCATCCTCGCTTCGCCGACCGCCGTTGATTTTGCATTCACAATTTTTCCAGTTTGTGGAATTTTAAGTTTAAAATATTTTCCCAAAGTTGCACTTTCTTCAGCAATCGCCAAAATTTCTATTTCAAATGGTCCTTCTGCCAATTTCAATTTTACATTTTGCCCGCGCAGAACGACTTCTTGTGCAGTCAAATAGGAGGATTGAATGACTTCACCAATGTGAATTTGTCGATTGGATTTTTGATCACTGAAAATCTGCAAATCCGCAATGGCATTTTTATTTTGCGTCAAATCCACCCACTGCAATTTCAAAGTATCCTGATTGAATCCTTCGCCAAATTTTATTTCTCGGGCAGCTACAGCGCGCAGGCCGGTCATTTTTACTTCAACCGGCAGCCAGAATTTTTGTTCATTGGTCTCATCAACAATTTCAACCAACTGCGATCTTTGCGTCGAATAATTTAAATTTGCAAAGCGCCACTGTTGTGGAAATTTAATTTTTTCTTGTCTAATTTTTAAAAAGTCAATTTGGCAAGGGGCACACTGATTTTTAATTTCATTGGCAAAGCGTCTTTTAAATTCTTCGACTGAAAAATTATTCTCGGTCGTTAAATTCCAGTGCATTGGAATTTTGACTAGCACCTTGGCATTGGTAATACTTTGTATTTGTTCACGTATTTTTCGGATATCCGGAGTTTTAGGCAAGGGAAGTTTTGCCAATTCCGATTGCAAATGCTCGGGCACACCATCAAATTCAGCCAAGTGTTCCCAAGTGTATGCATCTCGTTTGCCGACATTGATATTTTCGGAAAACGAAACCTGAATCTGCGCCCATAAGGCACTAGGCATAAAAATAAATAATCCCACAAATATTTTTGGCAACATTGTCCCTACCTTAAACTATTAATCGATTGCATCATTTGATCGGAAGCCTGCAGAACTTTTCCATTGGTTTCGTAAGCCCTTTGCGTCGTGATCATATTCACCATTTCATCCACCAGACTGACATTGCTGGTTTCCAATTGCCCCTGCGCAATCTGCCCAGTTCCATTTTGTCCAGCTTTCTGCGTGATCGCCTGACCACTTGACGGTGTGGATGCATACAGGTTTTTTCCCAAAGATTTTAAACCTGCTGGATTTATAAAATTAATCACATCAATTTGCCCCAACGACGAAGGTGGGGTGCTTAAATCTGTTGTATACATAAACTGACCCGCATTGGTTACCTGGATTGCAATAGCATTGGGTGGAATGGTAATTTCTGGCTGCAAGGCATTGCCATTTTTATCCACGACTTTTCCATTGGCGTCTTTTCTAAATGCGCCGTCGCGGGTGTAAGCGACCTGTCCATCCGGCTGCAGAACTTGAAAAAAACCATTTCCTTCGATCATTAAATCCAAGGGATTTTTGGTAATAATCTGACTGCCCATTGCAAAATCTTTTTGCGTGGCCGCGGTGCGCACTCCGAGTCCTGTTTGCACTCCATTCGGAGAATAAGCGTTCAATCCCGATTTCGATCCTGGTTCTTTGATGGTTTGATAAAGTAAATCTTCAAATTCTGCGCGCGATTTTTTAAATCCCATTGTGTTGGCGTTGGCAATATTGTTGGCAATGGTGTCCATCTGATTTTGCTGGGCCATCATTCCCGTTGCTGCAGTGTTAATACTTTTAAGCATAATTTATTTCCTTATCCTGCCGTCGTCTTACCGACTTGATTGATTAATTTATCTGCCAATTGATCGTAAGCACTGATGGCTTTTTGTGTGCTTTCAAAAACTCGTTGAGTGGTAATCATATCTGTCATTTCTTGAACGATATTGACGTTGCTCATTTCCAAAAAACCTTGGCGCACACTGGGATTTGCCGCATTGAATACTTCGGGTGCAGCATTCGATTTAAATCCATAAAGTGAATTGCCTTCTTTTTGAATGGAATCTTCTTTGGCAAATTCCACGATGGAAAGTTTTCCGACTAGATCTGTTCCTTGAAAAACATCACCTTGATCGGTAATGGAAACAGCCTGTTGGCCGTCAAATTTAATAATGCGAGATTCTGGATCTGCACCCGGCGCGCCTTGCTGCATAACCGGAAAACCATCTTTGGTAACTAATTTTCCCGATCCATCCATAGTAAAATTTCCTGCACGCGTAAATCTCATCCCCGCCGGAGTCATCACTTCAAACATACCTTTGCCATCCACTGCGACATCCAAAGGATTTCCCGTCGAACGCACACTGCCCTGGGCAAAATCAGTAAAAGTTCCTTTTAAATCCACAAAACTTTGATCACCACCATTTAAGGGATAAAAACTATCAATGCTTGCAACCACGCGTGGAACCGTATTCACCGTGGGTTCTTTTTCAAAAGCAGAAAGATATTCTTGAAAAACTTGTTGGTCGCGTTTGAAACCAGGAGTATTTGCATTGGCAATATTATTTGCAACCGTATCCATTTTTGCAGTTTGTGCCATAGCTCCGCTGAGTGCTGTGTAAACGCCTTTTGTGCTCATCTGGCCTCCCGCTTAAATGGAAAAGCAATGCCAGTGCCAATTTGCAAACTCGACCAAGGTTTTAATTTTACAGTCGAAAAGCAAACTGTATCGGCTGGACGGTCAAAAAACTGTAGGCCCGTCAAAATTTTTTCGCACGCCTTGTATGCAGGACTAGTTTTTCTCAAACAGATCGACCGACCTCAATGCAATTCTTAAACTGATAGTTATGTTTGTAGTAAAAAATATTTTTAAAAACCTGCCGCGCATAATAAATCTAAAACATTTTTTTGCTCAGTTTTTTTTCGGCTTGTTGGTGGTTTTTTTAATTTCCTTATTTATGCAATCCAGTCTTGCCGCTGTTACTGTTGACAAAAGTTTTCAACAGCAATTAAAAGAAATCACTGAAAAAAACCCGAAGAAAACTTCCGAGACTTTAATTTTTGATTTCCCGGTCACCTATAATCCCGAAGTCAGTCACTGGATTTCTTATTTCCAAACCAAGGGCGCAAAATGGTTTCGCGAAATTCTAGAACGATCCACTAAATTTCTGCCCTTACTGCAAACCGAATTAAAATATGCAGGCCTGCCACAAGATTTATCTTATATGGTGATGGTGGAAAGTGGATTTTCCAGTCAAGCCCACAGCGTCGCCGAAGCCGTCGGTCCTTGGCAATTTATCGAACCCACTGGAAATCGTTTTGGACTTTCGCGCACTTGGTGGCTGGATGAACGCAAAGATTTTATGAAAAGCACTCGTGCCGCAATAAAATATTTAAAAGAACTGAACCATGAATTTGGCTCGTGGGAATTGGTTGTCGCCAGTTACAATATGGGCGAAAATGGATTGCGAAAAATCATTCAGAAAAATAAAACCAAAGATTATTGGAGTTTGGTTAAGAAAAAAGCCTTACCAGCTGAAACCCAAGAATATGTTCCCAAAATTCTAGCTGCGATGATCATTTCCAAAGCACCTAGTCTGTATGGATTTAGAAATTATGAAAAATTCGATCCCTTGGATTATGAAGTGGTTACAGCGCCGGGCGGCGTCGATCTGAATGAATTGGCCGATCATCTTTCGATTACGCGCAAATCTTTGAAAGATTTAAATGCAGAATTGATTTTGAATTATATCCCTAAGCAAGTCAGCAAACACCCCATCCGCGTCCCCCGCGGAGCACGCGATTTAGCCTTGGCGTATTTTGAAAAACCAAATGTTTTAAAAAAATAGGTTGCAATCAAGTTAACATCACTAAGAAACCATTCCCTTTTCAAGCGCCTCAATATAAACCTGACTGAACTTTCAATCAGGAGGCTTTTTGTGAAATCAGTTTTTAAAATATTAGCGGCCGGATTTTTGCTTTTTGCTGCCAACACCTTCGCATCAACGGATATGACCGATCGTGATTCCAAGTTTGCTGCCCTCATGCAGACTCTCGACATTAGTTCCAGTGAATACACGTTAGAATACAAAACCCATGGAACCTCAGTTGGAATGCATGTCCGATTGGCCGTCGATGACAAAAAATTTGGTAAATGGGCCCCGCAAAATGAAGCAACTGATGTCGAAGCTCAAGTGGTGTCTTATCGATTGGGGCTTTATTTAAACATGAGCTATTTAGTTACCCCGTCGGAATATTACAGCGTGAAAGATTCAGCTTTAGAAACTTTTGCAAATTTTGTCAGAAATTCTTCCGAAAAAAATTCTCTTCGCCAAAAAAATCGCAGTCGCCAACTTGCGGTCTTGGCCAAGAATCCTTCTTCAATTTCAGGAGTGTTTACTCAACAACCTTCCACCGCTGAAGTTCTGCAGATTGCAGATACTAGCGCAAACACAATTTCGTCTTCCAATCCTATTGCCAGATTTATTTCTGCTGGCGGTCCAGTACCTTCGAAAACTAAAAAAATGTCTTTGGCAGGAGTGAAAACAAAAACAGGCGAAATTCCTACTGAAACAGAATTTGAATTGGCCAGACAATTTTCGCAAATAATGGTGTTGGATATGTTGTGCGGACAATGGGATCGTTGGAGCGGTGGAAATGTCGAAGCAACTTGGGATAAGGCCCTCAATGTGCGTTTTTTCGCCCGCGACAATGGCGGAGCTGAAATGTATGGAACCAGTGCTATTCAAAAATATCTGCACATCGTCAGTCGCTTTGACCGAGATCAAATCACTCGGGTCCGCCAGTTGGCTGCAGATCTAAGCAAATCTCCGTCTGAAACCGCAAGTTCCTTGGGTTTAAAATCCGATCCAAAATCGTTATTAGCGCGCGCAAAAATTGTTTTGCAGTTAGTTGCGCAAAAAGAATCTGAATTCGGCAGCGCCGCTTATTTCTAATTACTTCCGCGCCGAACGAAGCGGCGCGCAAACTTCAACGACGAGCTCAGCGACAAGTTCAACAACAAATTCTGCGCCCTGCTCAGGATGATTTCTTGAAATGGCCCGCATAGGTTTTTAAAACTTCGCGCATCATTTTCTGATATTTGGTTCCCAATGATTTTGCCTCGGATTTAAAGAAATAGACCGTGTCGTCATCAACAGTGAGAGTGATCTTCGTTAAACTTTCCTTCGGAAGAAGTTTCGCTGGTGTCGGTAAAAAATCCACCACTTTTTGTAAGGATCCAATCGGTTTATCGCTTTTTTTATTTTTTCTCATAAAACACTTTTCCTTTTCTCCAATAGCCAGCTCCAAAAATTCTAATTCTGGGCTTTCGGTAAGCAAATCGAACTGTTAAAACTTTTGAATCCACCAGACCAATACAAAACATTCTGGGTTCAATCTCACTGTGGGCATCATCATGAGCAATTATACGTTTGGAATCCAAGAATGCATTAACAGCCGTTTCAAAATCCACGCCGTGCTTTCCTATATTTTCTTTTTCTTTCGCTTCGTTCCATTCGAACAATCCGTAAACAACTGTTTTTGCCATACTCCCTTTCATAATATCGAAACTTTGGAATAAAAGCCATATAAAAGTATGGCTTTTATTCCAAAGTTTCGATAGATTGTCCTATGCAAAATTTGCGCGTGATCGATCAAAATTTAGATGACATCGCCTCGATCAAAACCCAGCCCAAAAAATCTTGGCCCAAAGATTTGGTCGTGCTGAAATTTGGTGGAGCTACCCTGGCCACGCCCCAACATATTCAAAAAGCCGCCCTGCGAGTCGCAAATGTTGCCAAAAATAATTTGGTGGTCGTGGTCGTCAGTGCAATGGGTTCGCAGACCAATCAGTTTTTGAAACTGGCCCGCGAAGTAAGTTCGGCGCCGAACCCGCGCGAATTAGATATGCTGGTCAGCACCGGCGAACGCATCAGTATGTCACTACTGTCGATGGCGCTGAATGATTTGGGATGTTCGGCAGTCAGTTTCACGGGAAGTCAGGCCGGAATCTTAACCGACGACGATCATTTCAGTGCACATATTTTGGATATTAAACCATTTCGTGTGGAAGAAGCTTTGCAAAAAAACCGCGTGGTCATTCTAGCTGGATACCAAGGCGTCAGTTTAAAAACCAAAGAAATAACCACACTTGGTCGCGGCGGCAGCGATGTAACGGCGGTGGGAATTGCCGCAGCTCTGGGTGCCAGTCGTTGCGAAATCCTGAAAGAAGTCGACGGAGTTTACACTCACGACCCAAAAAAATTTCCAGCCGCAAAATTAATAAAAAATATTACCTTCGCCCCATTCTGCGAAATGACTTTCTGGGGAGCACAAGTCGTGCAATACCGAGCAGCCCGCCTGGCCGAAAAGTTTTCCATGCACTTGGTAGTCGCGCCCGCCGACAAGCCCGAACAAACCGGAACGCAAATCAGTGCTAAGGCCGACAACGAAGAGTTTTTCAATCAACACCAAAATATAATTAAATTAAAATTAAATAATTCAGATGAAAAAGCTTTTCAAAAGATCCTTAAACAAGAATTCGAATCCAGAAATCTATTGCCCTTACAAATTTTAGCCCACGATGAAGATGAAAACTCTTACTACTTAACTGGCACTCAAGATTTAGTCATCGGCGCAAAACTGGGCTTCCACCTTAGTCCCAGCAATGCCCTTAAAATCCAGGAAAATTTACTGACTTCGGAAACCATTACTTGTTCTCAGGTGCTGGATGAAAATCTAAAAGAAATTTATTTAAAAAAACTTTGCGAAACTGATCCACCTTCAGCTGTCGTGACCACCAAGTATTCAGTTACAGTTTTCCGCTCATAGCCGCAGGTCCTGTAAAAATCTTCGACGTTTTCGAGATCTTCCGGTCGTCCAGATTTACAAACTAAGACTTTTTCGGCAGCGTCAAAATTCCGATAAAATACTTATGAAACACGTATTGCTATTGGTGCTGACACTTTTACCCATCAAAAACTTTGCCGGCGATCTGTCGATCATCGATGTGCACCGAAGCATCGCAATGTCGGAAGATGAAGTTGCAGTGCGGGATTTCTATATCGCTTCGAACGACAATATTAAATTAAAATCTGGTCAAGTTGTGAAGGTCTTTCGAACCATAAGCCCGCGCGATTCTGCGGGACGTGCCAACTATGGCGAATTCAAAATGCCCGTTGCGGATTTAAAAATCCTGACTGTTTCTGGGAAAATTGCGGTCGCCCGCGAAAGCAAAATCTATGAACTATCCACCCGCCCCTATTTAGAAGTCCCCGGCCCCATGGTCGGCGATTCTATCGAGTAGCTTTTACAAAAATAATCCATCAAAACGTGCATCTCGGGATTGAACCTGATAGCTTCGAAACCCATGGAAACTTACTATAAATTGCGCGTCCACAATGTGACTGAAAAATCCGAAGAAATGGTCAGCTATTGGGCCTTTGAATTTGGTTGTTCGGGAATTTCCGAAGCCTTGGCTTTCCACCAAGCAGATTTGCGTTACGATCCTAAAATCCTGCAAGCCGATACCAAAATTTTGGAATTATTTTTTGAAAAACGCCCCGAACTTACGTTGCTAAGCAAAATCCAAGAAATCGATTCCAGACTGACCATCGATAGTTCGCAAGAAGATCACAAGGATTGGCTAGAAGAATGGAAAAAAGGCTTTCACGCCTTTCAATTGTGGCGGGATTTTTGGATCGTGCCTTCGTGGGAACAAGTTCCCACCCAAGCTAAACAAGCCGTGTTTATTGATCCGGGAATGGCATTCGGAACTGGCACCCACGCCACAACGCAAATGATGGCGGCCTTGATTGGCAGCAGTTGCACTGAAATGATTAAAACAAATCCGCATTTACAGCTTTTGGATGTCGGTTCGGGCACCGGAGTTTTATCCATTATGGCAGAAAAATTGGGCTGCGAAAAAATCATCGCAACCGATATTGATCCCGAAGCCACTCGCGTCGGCACTGCCAATGCGCTTAAAAACGAATGCAGTAAAATCGAATTTTCAGAAAAAAGTTTGTGGGAAATCCGCGGCACATTTCCGATTGTTGCCGCCAATATTATTGATGGGGTTTTACTGCAACTGAAACCTGAACTGATTAAACACTGCGCGCCCCAAGGGAAAATTCTGTTATCGGGAATTTTAAGTGATCATGAAGATGAATTTATTCAGGAATTTTTAAAAGACACCAACTTGGCCGTGCAAAAGCGTTTGCAAAAAGATGAGTGGGTCGCCTTTCAACTGCAGCAACGAGAATAATCATGCGACAGTATTGGATTGAAAATGCGACAGCCCCCCAATTTTCCATCGACGGCGAAATGTTCCACCATATTTTTGGCGTCTGCCGCCAATCGGTCGGCGATCAATTCGAAGTCATCGTCGGAAATGGTAAAAGTTTTCTGGTCGAAGTGATCGATAAACAAAAAAAACAAGCCGCAGTAAAAGTGATTTCGGAAAAACAAATCGCCCCCTTACCTAGACCTTGGTTGAGGTTAGCACTTTGCAATCCACGCCCGCCAATTCTAGAAAGCGTTGTGGAAAAATGTGTGGAATTAGGGGTCTATGAAATCCAACTGCTGTGTTCGGAACGCAGTTTTTTTCGCCAGCCCAAGGATTTCCCTGCCAACCGCATCGAACGTCTGAATAAAATTATCCGGTCCGCCACCCAACAGTCCGGTCGAGGCGAATGTATGAAACTTGCCGAGCCCATGCAGATGACCAATTGGCTGGAAAAAATGAACCCCTGCGAACAAGCAGCGTGTCTATTCCTATTTGAGGGGGACGCAGATCTTACGATTAAAAAAGCTCTTCGTGAAAAAAATTTCAGCGCTGCTGATCAAGTTACACTGCTTGTCGGAGGCGAAGGTGGTTTTACAGAAAATGAAACCGATTTGCTGCGAAAACATGGATGCGCACCCGTTACGATGGGGCAACAGGTTTTACGGGTTGAAACGGCTTGCCTGACCGGCATGTCCATCCTAAAATATGAGCTTGATTTGATGTAGGCATTTGCGCGAAAGAATTTAATCAAACGAGGCGGGGTTATGGATCCTTTTGAAGAATTTGAATTTAAGCCAATCACAGACGGCTTGGGCTTTCATCCAAAACCAAATACCGCCAAGAAAACGGAAAGAAACGAACCCTCAGGTTTAAATCCGCGGCGAAATAAACTAGATTTTGTTGAAAAAATTTCTGAACCTTTGCCGCGGAAAAAACCGGGATTTAATAATTCCAATGCCAGCTTGGATCAAAGTGTTACTTCCCAAGCAGTGGATGATATTTTACAGACCCTGCATCGACAAAAATCCGCCGCAGCAGAAACAAAAAAGGACAATGTTTGGACCCTGTGCACCCCGCATTGGGCATCGATGATTCTGGATACTTTGCTGGTGACAGCCAGTTTTTTAATGTGCTTGATTGCGGTTTTATTTATTACGCAAGTGGATTTGGTGCGCAACTTGACTCATCCCGATCAGCAAAATTTTGTGATTATTTCTTTGGCCGGATTGTATGTGACCGTAGCTTTTATTTACATGATTTTTTACCGCGTCTTTTTGGGTCACACCCCCGGCGAATGGGCTTACGAAATTCGCTTAGGCAAACCCGAAGCACAAGACAGTGCCAGTTATGCAGGAAGAGTTCTTGTGCGACAATTGTTTGTCACACTGACTGGTTTTGTAGTGTTTCCCTTGATCTCGATGCTTTTTTCAAAAGATTATTTGGCCGAAATTACCAACTTAAATCTTTTCGAAAAAACCGGCAGCCAGGTTTAACAATTGGGCCAAGTTGTCCAATTTAATTCCGTAGAAAAATTTTTCCAAGGTCTGCATACAAAACATCAAATTGTTTTTACCAATGGCTGTTTCGATTTGTTGCATGTCGGTCATATCCGATATCTGCAAGAAGCCAAAAAATTAGGAAGTTATCTGATTGTCGGTTTAAATTCCGATCTCAGCGTGCAAAGTCTTGGCAAAGGCCCCAATCGTCCCATCCAAAATGAAAATGACCGCGCAGAAATTCTATCAGCCCTGGAATGTGTCGATGCCGTGGTGATTTTTACAGAAGACACTCCGCTAAAATTAATCGAAAAAGTAAAACCCAATATCCTAGTCAAAGGCGGCGACTGGAAAGCCTCGCAAATTGTCGG
>JBBQHD010000102.1:0-10354 GCA_038323665.1 Bdellovibrionales bacterium | reverse complement strand
TAAAGTGGGTTGCTTACGGTTACAAAGACATGAACTACTTCGGGCTTAAGATCATGCAGAAGTGCGGATATCTAAACTCCAAATATGCTTTAAATTGGTTTTATAACGAATGTGGATAACCCACAAAAAGAAGAATGAGCCAAATCGCTGTCGAACTTCTAAACAGTTTATGTAAAATTCCCAATCCTTCCAGTCAAAAAAGTAAAAAATTAGGAATTTCTTGATTGCTGATTTATAGTATCCCCTATGAAAAAAATAATTCTTCTTGGTGTCGCAGTTGTTTGTTTAAATGCTTGCAATCAGTCTCGTCAGACTAAAACGGTGGAAACCGAAGCTGCTGTGACTAAACCGGCACCGCTGCCACATGTTGAGATTACTAATGAAGATAATTCTTCTAGTAAAAAATCTGATTTGTTTGAAAGATTGACTTTATTTGCACGCAAACTTGCTGCTGAATCAGCTTATTTGAATTTCAAATGCCAGGATATCAATCAAGGTGGAGCGTGGATTTTTTCTGGGCACCCCACCGAAGAAAGCACTTATAAAGCTACGGTGGTAAAATGTTTTTCTTCCGTAAGTGGACACAGACCCCAACCAACGACTTCCGAAATGGAAAATGCTGTAACGAATTTAAAAAAACTCAGCGGTCCTTCGATGGGATTTTTTTGTCGAAGCCAGAAATAATGTCGTTGAAGTAATGATCCCAAAATTTTCTTACCACCCGTCGGATACTGAAATTGAAAAAAGATTAGAACAAAATACCAAAATGTCGGCGATGGCCCGTGAATCCGTTTTAAGTTTAGAACCCGTATTTTCTTTGGTTTTAAGTTGGTATTTAAATTCGGAAATAAAATGTAAGGCTGATCCAGTCATCCCGGCTACTTTTGGTATAAAGATTTATCTTTCTTCAAAATTGAAATGCAATTCTGAAAATGGATTCGACACCAACAAATTTGATTCCATTCACAAAAGTGGAATCCGATTTGGATACCGAACCCTTATGGCGACTGCACATGCTAAGTCGATTGTTGCGGTGATTAGAACTCCTATGTTTAAATAAGACTTAGACTGCGGGGAACTGAATGGCTTTAAAAATTCCGATCGAACTACTTAAGATTTATCAGACGGCTCGCACTTTGCAGTTTTCTTTGCAGGCGCGTGCTTTGCCTTTGATTACAAAGTTGGCGACAGGTCAAAGTCAGCCGCAACAGATCACCATCAAGCAACAGCTAAGTTTAAAACAGGAAGTTGAAAAACTGATTAACTTGGATTGCGAAAATATCAGCAAGGGTCTTTATCCTGTTGACGTATTATGGCCCGAGCGGCCCGACAAACATATCCGAAGAGCCATTGAAATTTTCCGCGATGGTTTACAAGTTTCGAAACGTCGAGTGCAAAAAGAAACCCAGGATTTCAGTGCTAAGGAAATGTCCTCTATGCAAGAACTGCCAGATTATTATAAACGCAATTTTCATTTTCAAACTGGTGGCTATTTAAGTGAAAAATCAGCAGAACTTTATGACCATCAAGTTGATATTTTATTTTCTGGCACGACGGATGCCATGCGCCGCCTGTTGTTGCCTTTGTTAAAAGAAAAATGGCCTGGCAATGGGGAAGGCCTGCATTTCTTAGAAATCGCCGCCGGCACTGGTCGGCTGACTCGATTTGTTAAGTTAGCCTATCCGCAAGCCCGCATTACGGTGACGGATTTAAGCTGGCCCTATTTAGCGAAAGCGCAAGAAAATCTGCGCGGTCTGTCGCGATTGGATTTTGTTCAAGCAGCGGCAGAGAAATTACCTTTTACTGATAACAGCTTTGATGCCGTTTTATCTTGTTTTTTATTTCACGAATTACCAATGCCAGTGCGCCAAAAAGTTTTACAAGAAAGCAAACGCGTTTTGCGCGAGGCCGGAGTTTTTGCCATGGCAGACTCGGTACAAAAAGGCGACAATGACGAGTTTTTATGGGCCTTAGAGAGATTTCCAAAGGACTTCCACGAACCTTTTTACAAAAACTACTCCCTGCACTCCCTCGAGAATCTTATCGATCAAGCAGGGTTTGCAAATCTGCGAAGCTGTGTGGGTTTTTTAACAAAAGCCCTGATCGCAGAACGACGCCCGTAATCCAAGGCAGAGGCGTCAGTTTCAGCCGAGCAGTCATACTAGTGGCTTAAATCCCCGCCTTGTGTCGTTCCTTATCATCCACATGAGTCAAAATCCCGCCTTTTAGTTGCGGCCGATGCGCCAAATGTTCGATGTCGTAATTAAAGTTCGCCCCGTTTAATCCCGGGGTTTGCCATTCTGGTCCCAACCGGATTGCATCGACAGGACAAGCTTCTTCGCAAAACCCGCAGAAGACGCAGCGTAAAATATCAATTTCGTAATGAATGGGGAATTTTTCGACTTCAGGATCGATGCTTTCGGAAGCCACAATTTTAATACAATCTGCAGGACAGTTCGTTGCACACAACATGCAGGCCGTGCAGCGCAGGGTTCCGTCTTTTTTAACTGTTAAGACGTGATTGCCTTTGAATCTTGGACCGTATTCATGTTTTTCTTCGGGATAATTTAAGGTCGGCATTTTTTTTCGGTTCATTAAATTGGTCAGCATATGCTTCATGGTAATGCCCATGCCAGTCAGAATTCCTGGCAAATACCAATTTTTTTTCTCGCCGGTGTTTTGCACGATACTCATAAAGCACCTCGTTTGTATAAAAATTCATTTTTCTTACGGCGTTCCAGTTCCACTTGATCTGGGCGTTTGTGTAAATCCGCCAGCAAAGGAATTTTTGCTTCTGCTATTTCCGATTTTGCTTCCGCGACCATCAGGGCTTCATCACCTGTCAGCAATGCGGCGACATCAGATAAGGTAAGTGCTTCTGATAATACCGTAGTCACTTTGGAAAATTTCTGAGCCAAACCCTTGGCATTCACAAATGTTCCCGATTTTTCCACAAAAGTTTTCAGCGGAATGTGCCAGAAATTTTTCGGTCCACTGACGGCTTGATCTAATTTAGCAGCCGACAACCATACCAGATTTTCTGCTTGGGAAAACAAAGTTAATTTGTTCGCAAGATCCAGGAAAACAGTTTTATTTTCTGGTCCTGCCACAATCAAGGTTTTGATTTTTTTATCTTTCAAACCTGTTTCTAATTCTTTCCAATCCGAGCCCACTTTGTTTTCTTCTAAAACTTGTCTTAATCCTGCGGTATTGGGATTTTTATCCCCGCGCAACAGCAAACCGTCGAAAGCTTTTTCAGTGACCTCGTTTTGATTCCAATGGAAAAAATGACCGGCGGATTTTTTTAAACTTTTTACCAGCGCTTGATATTCTTCCACTGTGTATTGGCCGGTTAAGACCACTGCAGTTTCCGAAGACTTCAATTGTTTTAAAAAGCTGGAAAATTTCTTAGTGGCATCGCCCGCAGAAGTTTCAAAAGTTTCACTGCCTGTGCGAATGCTGGCTTTTAATTGTCGATGCTCAAGGTTGACGAATTTATAAATATCGCGGCCCTCGTCGCACATCCAGTGGCCATTTACTTTTTCGTTGTAAACGGGTTTGACGCGGAAAAAACCTTCTTTGTTGAAATAAGTTTTGACGTTGCAGCCGGTGCTGCAGCCCGTGCAAATGGTGTCGGCATCTTTTAAATACCAAACCCGCTGGCGGAATCTAAAATCTTTTGAAGTCAGTGCACCGACGGGACAGATGTCGACGGTGTTTAAAGAATATTTATTGTCCAACTGTTTGCCTTCAACACAACCGACTTCGGTTCGATCGCCGCGGTTGAACAATCCCAATTCTTCGGTTTTGGTGACTTCTTCGGTAAATCGCGTGCAGCGCGCACATAAAATGCAACGTTCAGAATCCAATACAACAGTGGGTCCAAGGTCGACCACTTTGCGTTTCTTAACTTTTCGTTCGGCCATTTCCGGAGAGTATTTTCCGTATTCCATATACTGTTCTTGCAATCCGCATTCGCCCGCCTGATCGCAGATGGGACAATCCAAAGGATGGTTGATTAAATGGAAATCCAAAACCCATTTCACACCTTCTTTGATGCCGGCAGATTGGTTGGTGATCTTCATGCCTTCCATAATTTTGGTATTGCAGGCAATTTGGGGTCGGGGATTTCCCTCGATGTCCACGATGCAAAGTCTGCACACGCCGGCGATGCTTAATCCTGGATGATAACAATAGTGCGCAATGGATGCGTCCTGCTGATAGAAGGCTTCCATAATAGTTGTGCCTTCTTTGACCTCGATGCTGCGTCCGTTAATGGTGCATTTGGGCATGCAGTTCTCCTCTGACTTTTGATTTTCCTTCGCGCACAAAATATTCAAATTCATCGCGGAATTTTGAAACAAAACTAATCACCGGCAATGCTGCGGCATCACTTAATGCACAGATGGTGCGGCCCTTCATTTGATCAGCGACCTTTAATAATAAATCCAAATCTTGCAAACGACCCTTGCCTTCTAAAATAGAAAACACAATTTTGTTTAACCAACCTGTGCCTTCGCGGCACGGAGTGCACTGACCGCAAGATTCGTGGTGATAGAAATGCGTCAGGACACCCAACATATCCACCATGCACTGCGAATCATCGATCACAATAACCGCACCAGATCCCAGCATCGTGCCCATGCCAGCTAAACTTTCGTAGTCTAATTTTGCTTGGGCAACCTCGGCCGCTGTCAATACTGGCGCCGAAGATCCGCCGGGAATCACGGCTTTCAGTTTGCGACCGGGTTTCATCCCGCCGCCTTCTTGTTCAATAAAATCCAGCAAAGAAATTCCCAAATTCACTTCGTAATTTCCAGGCTTGCGCACATTTCCACTTAAGGAAAATAATTTGGTGCCAGCCGACTTTTCGGTTCCATATTTTCGGTAAGCCGCTGCCCCGTCGCGAATAATATATTTTACCGCAGCCAAAGTTTCGACATTGTTGACGATTGTTGGTTTACGCAAATAACCTTGCACCGCTGGAAATGGCGGTTTTAATTTCGGCTGGCCTTTTTTTCCTTCCAAGGAAGAAATCATTCCGGTTTCTTCGCCGCAAATGTAAGCGCCAGCACCGACGTAAAGATCCATTTCGTGATTGAATCCAGAACCCAAAATATTTTTTCCCAACAATCCTGCTTCGCGGGCTTCTTTCAAAGCTTTTTCCAGGATGCGAATGGGTTCGTTGTATTCGCCGCGAATGTAAATATAAGATTTTTCTGAACCAATGGCGAAAGCAGAAATAATCATGCCTTCGATCAATTGGTGCGGAGCACGTTCCATCATCAAACGATCTTTGAAAGTTCCCGGTTCGCCTTCGTCCGCATTGCACAGCAAATATCGGGGCTCGTTATTTTTGGGCAGGAAACTCCATTTCATACCTGTGGAAAATCCAGCGCCACCGCGGCCGCGCAGGCCCGAGTTTTTGACTTCATCGATAATTTCTTGGGGTTTCATTTTAAAAGCTTTTTCTAAAACTTTGTAACCACCATTTTTTTTGTAACCGGCTAAACCGCAAAATTCTTCCAGGTGATAAAATTCAGATAATAATTTGGTCTGCATTATTTCATTCCTCTCAACAGATTGGTCGCTGCTTCCGGAGTTAAACTTTCATAATAACGATCGTTGACTTGCATCATCGGCGCTGTTCCGCAGGAACCCAAACACTCGACGCGCGAAACGGTAAAACGTTTGTCGGCGGTGACTTCGCCTAATTTTACATTCAGTTCTTTGCAAATGTGCGCGGCCAATTCGCGGCCGCCTTCTAGTGCGCAGGAAATATTGGCGCAGACTTGCACATGATATTTTCCAACCGGCTTTTGATTGAACATGGTGTAAAATTTAAAAACTTCGTTGATCCGCGATTCTGGAATTTGCATGACTTTGGATAATGCCAAGATCACTTCGGTATTGATCCAACCGCTGTTTTCACTTTGCGCGATATACAAACTGGGAATGATCGCGGATTCTTTGGTTTCATAGCGCGACAATTCGGAATTAATTTTTTTCAAGGCTTCTGATGATAGCTCAAACATTTAAACTTCCCTTTGTTTATCGGTCTAATTCGCCGGCAATCACATTCATACTGGCCACGGTTGCAATTGCATCGGCCAACTGCCAGCCCTGAACCACGCTGGAAAAAGATTGGTAAATTGCAAAACAAGGTGGGCGCACTTTCAATCGGTAAGGATTGGCGCTGCCGTCGCTGATTAAGTAAAATCCCAATTCTCCGTTGGCGGCCTCGGTCGCGTCATAAAGTTCGCCGGCTGGTGGTCGCAAACCCTTGATCACCAACATAAAGTGATTCATCAGGCCTTCGATATTTCCGTAAACATCTTTTTTCTCGGGCAGAACAATTCCTTTGTCGCGAATGGTGTAATCTCCGCCTGGAACTTTTTTGCAAACTTGTTCAACGATGCGAATGGACTGACGCATTTCTTCGATGCGCACCAAATAACGATCGTAAATATCGCCGGCGGTTCCCACGGGAACATCAAAATCCAATTCATCGTAACCATAGTAAGGAGTTGCCTTGCGCAAATCTAAATTAATTCCGCTGGCTCGTAACAATGGCCCCGTATATCCCCAAGCGATGGCGTCTTTGGCAGAAACTGGTGCAACACCCATCGTGCGGTTGACGAAAATTTTGTTGTCCAAAAGTAAACGCGAAATTTCATCCACGCCGGCGCGCATTTCTTTGCAGAAAACTAAGACATCGTCGAACCAACCTTCGGGTGCATCTTGAGCCATGCCACCCACGCGAGTCATTGAAACGGTCAGGCGTGCTCCGCAAAGTTTTTCAAACAGATTATAAACTTTTTCTCGGTAAGTGAATAAATGGAAAAATGTGGTCAGCGCGCCCAAATCCAAAGCGCCCGTGCCGACAGAAATAATATGATCGATGATGCGGGACAGTTCGCACAGGATCACGCGCATTGCTTGCGCGCGCGCAGGAATTTCCACACCCAACATGCGTTCGACCGCTTTGCAGTAACCCACATTGTTGATGGGGGCTGAACAATAATTCAGTCGATCGGTATAGGGAATCACTTGATTGTAGGGATGAGTTTCCGCCATTTTTTCAAAACATCGGTGCAAATATCCGATTTCGCAATTGGCGCGCACAACGGTTTCGCCAGAAAGTTCAGCCATGACTCGCAAAGTTCCGTGCATGGCCGGATGCGAAGGGCCAATGTTGATGGGAACTAAATTTTGATCCAAAACATCACCAGGTTTTCCAGGAGCATGATCAAAGTGAATCGGCAAACTGGAAGTGCAGTGCTGTTGTTGATCGGCTTCGTAATCCTTACGCAAAGGATGTCCCACAAATTGATGGTGAGTCAAAATCCTGCGCAAATTGGGATGACCTTCGAAAATAATTCCAAACATATCGTAGGCTTCGCGTTCGAACCAATCGGCGCCTTTCCAGACGGTGGTTGCGGTTTGCACGGATTCATTTTCGCCCACCTGTGCTTTGATGCGCAGACGTTCGGTATTTTTGGAAGAAAACAAATGATAAACCACATCGAATCTTTTTTCGCGAGCGGGATAATCGACCCCGCAAACATCCATTAGGAAATCAAACCCCAAATGATTTTTTAAATGTTGTAAAACTGGAACCACAAATTCTTTGGGAATTTCTAAAACATCGTCGCCGATGACGTGTTTGAAATGAAAACTTCCTTCGGGAAATTTTTTGGTCAGATTATTTTCGATGACTTCAAGCTGTGACATACGGACTTACCCAATTCTGTTTCCACGGTCGTGGCACGCGGTCTTTGATCATTTTTTGTAAAGTCATAATTCCATCCAACACAGCTTCAGGTGTCGGTGGACATCCGGGAACATAAACATCAACTGGTATAACTTTGTCTGCACCTTGCAGCACATGATAAGCACGGTAAAATCCGCCCGAACTAGCACAAGCGCCCATGGACAAAACAAATTTCGGTTCCAACATTTGTTCATATATACGAACTAAAACTGGAGCCATTTTTTCCGTGATGGTTCCAGCGACAATAAGAAAATCCGCTTGGCGAGGAGAAAACCGAACCACTTCGGCGCCGAACCGGGCCAAATCATATTTCGGTCCCATCACCGACATCAATTCGATTCCGCAACAAGCAGTTCCATAGGGCAGCGGCCACAAAGAATTTCTTTGTCCCCACGCCACAATGGCTTCGAGTCTTGTCGTCAGAGCAAAACTTCGTGAAAGATCGTCCGTTGACTGATCCATTTTCACCTCGCTTTCATTTACCTCTTAATTAGTACCTAAATACAAACAGCATGACAATACTTCCGACAAAGCTGTTCGCAAGCGACATGTTTTTTCGGGACAGGTCCAGTGCTTAAAAAATTCGCAAACCAGCTGTCTCATTTCGAGACAGACTTAAGACTTAGGTCGGGTTTTCCGATAAGTAAGCATGCGTTTTCATAGTCGGTGTTTATTAATTCTAGGGTTGCAATGCTTGCAATTTCTTGCAGCAAAGTTGCCAATCTGATTATGACTTCACTGGGGGATTTGCCGGCACCGGCGGCGTCACAAGCCTACCAGAATCCGATGACTTCGGGTTTTCCACAGACGGAAAGTTATATGGAATTTGGTGGATCTTGTTTTAATTCGGTCGATCATTTTGAACTTGGGATTGATCGCGCGGATGGTCCCAGTATTCAGTGGATGACAATTCCCAAAACAGCGCCGACGGCAAATCTTGGCGCAACTCCGAATCCAGATTTTCTTCTTCCATCACCGGGTTTTACTTACGATTCCGACTGCAGCGACGGTTCGTTTTATGTTTACATTTATCTGAGTCAGTTGAATATTTTCTTAAATAATTTTCAAGCTGGATTGAGCGTCGCAAACTTGAATAACGACGTCAGTGCCCTGAAAATTCGCGGAGTCACCAATTCTGGTTTATACACCGACCCACTGTATTACCGATCCGCAAATCAAATCACACCCTATTTAGGCAATTTGGGTTATCCCCAAAATGCATTGAGCAGCACCATTTGCTCGACACTTTATTTTAGAGCCAACAGCACAGAAATTGGCCGAGTGATGCAAATCACTTCCAGCAATTCGACTCCGATTTTTGCTGAGGCTGATACCGGTTGCACCGGGACATCTACTGCAAATTTCAATTTTACTTTGCATGCAGATCCATTTAATCCCCAGCAAAGTGTTTATAATTTTCATATTCAAGGGATTCCGTCAGCTTCGAATATGGGATTTCCGTTTATTCTAAATGCGGCCAGCATTGATGGTGGAGCACCGATTTCATTTTCCAAATCTTTTATTGGAACGTTACAGGCGGAGTATGTTGATTTTGATTTTCCGAACGCATTACAAAGTGGTGAGTGTTACGAGATTAGAATTATTCATGGCAGATTTGATGGTGCTCTCGGTGGAATAGACACACCCACTGTTACAATTACTGATGGAGCAGCCTCAACAATTGATCCCTCAACATCGAATACTTGCACAGGCGCAGCCCTCGGATTTCAATCTTTCACTATAGCTGCTAGCGGCCCCTATCCTATTTCTGAAACCAGTGCCTATTATAAAACATCTACCTTGTCCGCGTTAGTGTCTGGCGGAACAACAGCGGCGACGTTCGTAAACAATATCGCGCCAAGAATCTTAGTCGGTTCGATGAATACAACTGTGAATCATGTCGATGCCTACGGACCAGATATTTTGGGTCGTTTTGTTGTTAAGTTTTATAATAATACCGGTCAAATGCTGACTCTTAATCAAATTTTCCCAAGTGGCTCGCCGTTTCAATTCGGTTTAGCGGTGGATACTATTTTAACCAGTTATAAAATTAACTTATGGAATGGGGCGGCCAAAGCGTACACGATCAATAATTACGGAACAAATGTATCCGTAAGTGCCGCGACACCGACCTACACAGATGTTCTGGGCCACGGCGCTTGGTCGTTTGAATTCGAATCGCAATCACCAGCAGCATTCACTGGAAACGGAGCCTTACATCTGAATTTTATGAGCACGAATCCAAATTTAAATTCACTACCAATACTATTTAATTAAAAAATACTTTCTGCTGTCGAACTTAAAGAATCTTTACAGTAAAATGCAGCCTTGGAAATCCGCTTGCCGAGATGTTTCTGGACCCGTTCTGGACAAGATATTTTTTGTCTGATGTGATTAGGCTATTGTCTAGCTTTTTCCTGGCCGGACTTTTAACGCAATGTTTTAGTGTATAGATTTCATTCGATCCCCAACATTTAAAGATTTTCTTTGTGCGCGGGCCATTTCAACTTTAGTCCGTCGTTCATTTAAAACTTTTTGTCCTCGACCAAAAAACATATCTGCTGGCCGTAAAAAATTAAT
>JBBQHD010000101.1:0-10403 GCA_038323665.1 Bdellovibrionales bacterium | reverse complement strand
TCCCCACAGGTCCAACAAGCTCCGATCGCTGAAGAAAAACAAATTGGCTTCGACATCAGCGGAAAAAGAATGTGCGAAAAGGACAGCCGCTTTGAAGCCCCCATAATCTCGGCCTGAACTAAATATTCAGAAATTTTAGTTTTAATAAAAATATGGTTCCAGCGCCAAACAGCCGGCAGAAATAAAATAGCCAGGCAAAGACCCAAAGAAATATATTTGCCGATATAAAAACTGAACACCAAAAATAAAAAACCCATCAGCACTTCGCTGGGATACCGAAATTTTAAAACTTCGTCAGGCCATTTGGATGTCATCCAAAAATAAAGCAAACCCATTTGAGTAAAATAAAGCAGCAAGCCCACAAAAATTGCTAATACAAGAGTCAAAGGTAAATACCTAAGGATACTCTGGTTTAAATCTGGCGACGCAAAACTTATGGACTGAAAGGCGCCTAAAAAATAACTTCCAACAAATAGTAGGCTTGCTATAAAATAAATAAAAAACCAAGTCTGCGATTGAAAATAGCGCGAATTAAATTCTCTTTGCCGATTGGTCGTCCAAATTTTAATGGTCGACTTCTGTAAAAACAGAAATCCAATGGCAGAAATGAAAATTGACTGCAAAAGTCCGATCCACAGGGCACCTTTCCAATCAAAGTCGGAATTTATTTTTTGAAAAATCAAAACTTCTACATTCTGGCCAAAAGATCCGCCGGCAATCAATGGGATTGAAAAGCTGCCCCAACAAAGCATAAACAGAAAATAAAATATTTTTAAAAGGGATGATTTAATTTTAGGAAAACCCAACTCGAACCAAAATTTTATTTGCGAGCTTCCCAACACTTCGGCCTGAATCGCCTGATCCGTTAATTCCGTCTGAAATACGACATCCAAGAACCATCCGCATAGACCAATATTTAAAACCGTTTGGATCGAAATCACTAAACCCAATCCCGGCCGCCAGTGCGGCAGCAAATATAAAACCGAAAGAATTAAAAAAAGTGCCGGTAAAAATTGCGGGAATAAGGATACGATGACCCCAAATCGGTAGAATCGAGGCTTTTCTGCGCCAAGATATCCCAAAGCCTTGGCCCAAAAAAAACCTAAAAATAAAATTAACACCGAAGATATCAGTGATAAAATCAGGGAGTTTTTAAAAGCGTGAAGTATCATGTCTGATTTCAGACCATTTTTGCATAATATGTTCAATCTCGGAATCATTGGGAACTTCGAAAGGCAGCGCATTGGCCGTACTCAATGCTTTCGCAAAGGGAGTCCCATCCGCAACACCGCGAATAACTGGCAGCATATAATTTTTAGTCATAATGATTTTCTGAGAATCCACGGACAACATCATATTGATAAACTGCGCGGCCAGCTCGCACTGCGAACAGGATTTGGGCACTCCAACAAATTCAACCTGCATAGGAAGTTTTTCTTTAAAAGCCACAGCGTTTACCTCATTGGATTTTTCTTCCAACTGATAATACAAAGGCGAAGTTGTATAAGACCAAACTGCATCCAATTGTTTTTTATTAAAAAATCCGATCGACTGCGACCAGGATCCAGAAAAACTATGGGATTTTTCTGCCACTTTTTTCAGAAATTGATAGCCATCGCGTTCGCCCTTAAGCTTGAACACCCACCACAAGAATTGTTTTCCCGGGGAACTTGTCAAAGGATCTTGAAAACCAGTTTTTTTTGCAATGTCTTCCAATAAGATGTCATCCATCGACGAGATTTTTTTAATGAAATCCGCATTGCGAGTGATTAAGGTCAATACACCCCAATCATAAGGCACAAAGTAATCATTTTTCTGCACCGATGAAAATTCAGATAAAAAATCTATTCCTGTAATATTTAATTTATTCCACGAAACTTCGAATAAGGCTTTTTGCAGATCAAATTGATCCAAGGACAAAACCAAATCAGCGCTGCTGCCCCCGCTGGCCTCTAATTTCAATCGCTGCAATAACAGCCCCGCTTGTGCAACTTCGACAAATTCAACTTTGCAGTTACAGGTTTTTTCAAATTTCTTTTTAAGTTCTGGGCCCGGCCCCCACTGACCAGCAAAAGAAGACGTTGCAAAAATCCGCAAAACCGGAGAATTGCGATCGACAAGACTCGAGTTGTTTTTATTAATCAGCAATAAAAACATTCCCAAAAAAATACAGCCCAGAAAAAAGAAAAACTGTTTCATGAAATTACCACCAAAGCCCGCGGCGTCGTTTGAAAAAATAATAATCAAACCCAACACAGCGACCTGCGCCCAGCCATGCAAAAGACAGATTAATGCCGATTAAAAGCAGCCAGTATCTTTCAAAACCACCAGAAGAAATGGAAAACATAAACAGACTATACAAAGCAGCAAGAATCGCCATGGGGCGCACCACGTAACCAATCAAATAGGAAATTGCGATGGCAAATTCAATGCCCAAAATAATAAAGGCCAAAGTTCGCCATTCAGGAACTAAATAAATAGAAAAAATATTTTTAATCCACTCGGGTCCTTGCATCAGCGGCAATGCCTCAGAAATTTGCTCGGCAATGCGAGGCCGGAATAAAAAATCGCCCCGGTATTTTGCCAGCGCCTGCAGGATAAAAGAATATCCAATAAATATTCTTAAAAATGCCAGTGGAAATAAATGCCCAACGTATTTAATGCTTTCAAAAAATGCTACAAACATGCTTGCTAGATTCCTAGATTCTTAGCCTTCTTGCAAGCAATTGACGTCAGCTAAGAACCGACCCCAACCTTGGGACAAATATCTTTTAAAAAACAATCGGCGCATTGCGGATTGCGAGCCTTGCAAATCTTGCGGCCGTGAAAAATCATTTCATGCGAAATTTGAATCCAATGATCTTTAGGCACGATCTTGCAGAGGATCTTTTCGATTTTAACAGGATCGGGAATTTTTGCCCAAGCAAAACGCTGTGACAATCGACCGACATGGGTGTCGACGACAACTCCGGTGGGAATTCCAAACGCATTGCCCATAACGACATTGGCGGTTTTTCTGCCAACACCCGCAAGTTCGATCAATTGTTCTAAACTTTTGGGGACTTGGCCCTGATGATTTTCTATCAAAGCTTTCGACATTTTTAATAAACTTTGTGATTTATTTTTAAAAAATCCGGTTGAACGAATAAGGTCTTCAATTTCTTCTGCCTTTGCACGGCTCATCGCTTTTGCATCAGGAAATTTTTCAAACAGCGCTGGCGTTACCATATTCACGCGCTCATCGGTGCATTGGGCAGACAAAATCGTTGCGACTAAAAGTTCGAAAGCATTTTTGTGATGAAGGGCGCAGTAGGCGTTGGGATAATTTTGCTGCAGTCGTTTTAAAAATTCTTCTGGTTTGGCAGGCTTGAAAAACGCTTTACTCAGTTTCGCCGATGGCTTCGACGGGGCAGCCTTCGATGGCTTCTTTGCAAAGGTCTTTTTCTTCTGGACTTTCGGGCTGTTTCTTAACAAAAGCATGACCGTCCTCCTCGTGCATTCCAAAGTTACCTGGGGCCGTTAAAACACAGGCGTCGCAGGCAATGCAAGTTTGATCGACGAAAACTTTTCCGGGGACGTTGTCTTTCCATTTTTGCGAGATATCTGCCATGGACTTTAACCTAAGTTCACGGTCCTAAACTGTCAATTTATGACTGGCAGACTTACAATAATAACTGGATATAGATCTTAAAATTTAGGGAGGCGCCATGGAAGGCCCAAGAATTCCTCAGGAAAATGAGTTTGCGCAAATTTTCGATTTTTTAAATTTGCAACTAAGGCCCCAAGCCGGCTGGTCGATCGAAGCCGAATATCCAACCGCACTCAGTGAAGCCAACCGTCACAATATGCGGATCATCAAAGATGCCGATCAGGTTTTGTCCCATGCCGTGATCAAACCCCTGATAGTAAAATCCCCCGAAGTGATTTTCAAAGTTGCAGCCATCGGATCTGTGGTCACGCATCCTGCTTATCGCAACCAAGGTTTAAGTTCGCAGATTATCCGCGAATGCCTGTCGGAATCTGAAAAACAAAATTGTGATCTGGCGATTTTGTGGACGGATCAGTTTGATTTTTATCGACGTTTTGGTTTTGAACTTGCTGGCACGGAACTTAGTTTCATCATCGATTCATTTCAAACCGATAAAAATTTAAATTTGCGCATCGAAAGAACCAAAAAAATCGACCCCGAAGCATTGCTGCGCATTTACAGCAAACACAGCGTCGGCGCCGTTCGAACAGTGGACGATATTCGCCGATTTTTACAAATTCCGAATTCAGAACTTTATACGGCTTGGGAATCCAACGGCACATTGGCGGCTTTCGCTGTCACAGGAAAAGGTGCGGATTTGACGGGCTATGTTCACGAATGGGGCGGAGGCATCCCCGCCTTACTAAGCCTTGTGCAAAATATTCGGCAAAATCAAAAAGATCAGTTGGTGTGGATGATTCCGCATCACTGCACCAATTTAGTGAAAACACTTTTGGAAAATGGGTTTAAGCACAGCCAAGGTTATTTGGGAATGTTGAAAATTGTAAACTTAGAGCAACTTGGTGCGAAACTAAAACGCGCCTTTCGTGCGCGTGGAATTCAAGACGTGGTCATTGAAACGCGCGACAACTCGACTGTTTTTGGCGTCGGTTCGGAATTATTTAACTTAGGAAATCCACAGGAATTGTTGCCGATTTTATTTGGACCATTGATGTGGGATAAGCTGAATTTTTTATCCCCAAATGCGCGGGCAAAATTACAAACTTTATTGCCCATTCCCCTATGGCTTTGGGGCTGGGATTCCATATGAAAAGATTTTGGCTTGCGGCCTGTCTGATTGGCACAACGATGTCTTGTGTAAAAAAACCAGAAACCACAGATAGTGCTGCCGATGTGGTGACCAGCTATGAGGAAATTCAAACAGCCGTTGAATCAGCCGTTAGTTTTAATGAAATTTTTGATATTAAATTAAACGAATACGTTTATTACACCAAAGATATTGCCGGCAGCACCACCAGCGCACGACGAGTTTTCTTGACCGAAGAAAAAGAAATCATTCAAGTCGATCCACCTGTCGAAGCCAACGAATTTGCAACGGTCTATCACATTAAATCAACCACACTAGAAAATGTTTTGGATGGAAATCAAAAACCTACCATGAGTGAGCGCACTATTTATGTAGCCAAACAAAGTCCCGCAACTTCAGCCGCAGCATCGGCTCAACTTTCCATTTTGAATGTCAGTATGCCGATTACGGCGGATTATTTTATGGCGTTGGCCCAGGCCATTTGCAAACCGACAAATGGTTATGTTCCGGATTGCCGCAGACTGCGAGTTTGGGAAACCGTCGAGGAACCTCCACCGCTGATCAAAGCTCGGCCTGATTGCGGTGGATTGAATCCCTGCCAAATAAATAAAAAATATATTTCTTTCGATGCCACTGTAAATGGGCAAAAAATTATTCACACAATTTCAATTTGCAAAAGCGCCCCCGCCATGGCGAAAATTATGGAATATTGCATCGAAGGACTTGCCGACATAAATAACCAGAAAGTCCCCGTAGTTATCTGCCAGCGAATCCGCGACTGGCGCAGGAATTAAACTACTCGCACTTCCAAACATCTTTTTCCCAATAGCAAACTTGTTGAATTGTGCCGGCAGCGCCTTTTTGCCCGTAAGGTCCTCGGGGGCCAAAGTCTCCTTTGGGACCAGGGAACGCACTGCATGCCCCCACCGCAACGCCATTTGGTGGGATTCCCCCAGCTGAAGTCGGCATAACTCCGGCCGGACCGCCCTCGCCCCCGTCACCACCGGGCCCACCGATTCCGCCTTTGCCACCGTTGCCAAAAAATCTTTTGAAAGAGATTTGCAGTTGTGAATTTTTAATTTTAATTTGCGCGCCTCCGGAATCGCCACCGGCTAAACCGTCTTGACCGGATAATCCTTGTATTCCCAGACCGCCTTTTTCACCATTTCCTGGTTTGGGTCCGCAAGTGTAAGTCTGCCTTGAGACATATGGGGGAGTATCTGTTATAACTGAACCTCCGGTTGCAACCCAAATCCCCGGCGTGCCCTGTCTTCCCACGGCGCCTTTCATATTTGCTGTTGCTGCAGCACCCGCATGACCTTCCCCGCCGTGTTCTCCGCGCAGTTCAATATGCAAATGCCCCAACGCATGATCGGTTTCAATTTCAATTTTTCCACCAGCACGACCCGCATGTCCAACTGCTGCTGTTTTATTTTCTGGAAAACTTTCTATCGTTGCATTATCTGCAACCAAAGAAATGGGTTTCCAAAAAATATCTTGTCCATAAGTATAAAGTTTAGCATTTTTCTTAAATTCAATTCGCCCGATGGGAATTTCCTGGGGAAATAAATAAGTTTCAGGAATTTCTTTTACTTCGCCTTCAAAAACTAAATCGCGAGGAATTTGAATTTTTCCCGAGCCTATAATTTTTAATTCTGCGCCCTCTAAATAGCCCCACTGATATTCATACAGTTCTGCTTCTTTAATGTCGTAGTCGTAAGTTCCGTCATTGCCAGATACCAAGGCTGCGGGATTTTTTTCTGAACCATGAATCCGCTGCACCATCCACTGGCGACCGGCTTCCAATTTTGGGAAGGACACTCGGTAATGATGAATGTCTGCCAGCGGTTGCGCGCTTAAGCCATTGCTGCCCAGTTGTGCTGCCTTTGCCGATGGTGGGTCTGGTTTTTTTATTTTTTCCATTTTCATACAAGCATTATTTAGAACAAATAAAACCGAAAACATGACGGCATTTGTAAATTTCATTTTTTTCTCCTTGATTGAATAAACAATATCTCTGCAGAAAGAAAACCAGCTCCAGCTGCGTGCTGAAATCACCTTAGAAAACATTTTGTCCTGGTCCCGGACAGTTCCGGATTTTTGCGACCAAAGTCCGTGGAACAAACTTTGCTTCTTAATGCATTACCCGCGACAAGAATTCGCACACGAAGGAGATCATCATGGGCACTAATAATAAATTGTTGAAAAATAATCAGCAGGATCAGACTTTTGAAGTCAGTTCTGAAATAAATGAAATCAAATGTTTCGAGCAATTCACTTCGCAAAAACAGCGCGAATTCGCGGAAAGCCAATTCAACTGCGATCTGTGCGCCACGGGGCTGGAATTTGAGTATTATCAGGAACTGGATTCCGAATGCATTATGGAAAAAGCGTCCTGCCCGCAATGTCGCTGGGAAAATAAACCCAAAGAACATTCGCTGCAATAGTGTCTGTAAATATTGAATGAATATCTAGAACAGTCAAAAAATTGGCGCTGATTCTGTCCGAAACCCAACTGCCTATCGAACCAGTCGAGTTCGCTTGAAAAAATTCTCGGAAAAAAAACTAAAATCGGTCGAACCCAAATAATTTCCGCGCCCTGGCCCAACTAGTTTTTGCGGAGGCCAACTTAAAATTAACGTAGCTGATGATTTTGCAAAAATCTTTTCAATTTTTTCTGGATCCCCATAAAACCAAATAAATTCTTGGTTTGGAACAACCGCATTCCATTTCACCATATCAAAAGCATATTTAACCACATCGACGATTACTTTGGGTTTGGCCGTTACCTGCTGATGCAATTCCGAACAGTGACTGACATCTTTTTCGAAAGCAGCTTCAATTTTATTTTCAGAATGAAATTTTTCTATTTTTTTCGCGAGCAAATTTAAGAAATCTTTTTCATCTTTTTCTAAAATAAAAATCTTTTCAATCTGCCAGGCCGAAGTTTCGCAATCCACAAAACAGGCAGACATTAATTCAGACCAAAAATTCTCATCCTGGCGAAAATCTTTTAAAACAAAAACCGAGTTCTTACCCCGGGATTGCAATTGCACGGATTTAAAAGTTTGCGCAGCCAGTTTCGCGATTTCCTGAACGCGTGCTGCACTTGAAAATGCAACAATGTGTTTTATGCCCGGGTGCTGGATCAAAAGATTTTGCTGGGGCAGATCTGCCTGCAAAAATTGTAAAACTCGCTCTGGCAAAAGTTTTTGCAAAGATAAAAGTGATTCTGCCGCGCCAGAAAATTTACCAGCCAGCAAAACGCTATTGCCCGAAAAAATAATGGGGATCAGGCGTTGAAAAATCTGAAATTCGGCTGGCCCCTCATCCACCAATAGTAAGACCGGTCCAGCGGGCTGCCCGGGTGGCGTGGCTTGCGGCAGTAAATTTTTATCGAAGTCAGCATTCCACTGCAAAAGAATTTCTATTTTTTTTTCAAACGGAATTGCGGCCCAAGTCTCTTGGATTTTTTGCGCTTCGCGGATGGCTTCGATGATTTGGGGTAATTTCACTGGGTCCATTTATTCTACTTCCTGATACAAAAAGAGCGGCGCAGTTTCCCGCGCCGCTCTGAGTTTTTGTTGGCGTTGGCCGAGGGTTAAGAAACCCTCACCCCCGCCCAAGTCATGTCACATTTTATATTCATGGGCATCACCTCCTTTCACACCGTAAGAACGGTTGAGCTGTTCTTTCCACAAAGCTACAGCCGCTTAACCATAACTTACTTTATTTTCGAGGCAGCGCCAAGAATTGCTTGGATTTTATCTTGAGTTTGTTTCATTTCAGTATCGGCAAATCGTCGTGCCCGTTTAAAATCTAGGTCCGCAATTTTCCAGGCTGGAATTAAATGTAGATGAAAATGATTCACCTCGAAACCAGCAACCATTTGCCCGATGCGTGGAGCAGAACTGACTTGCTGAATGGCACGACCTACGATTTGCGCATTCAAATAGACGCTTTGCAGATCTGCGGGATCGACATCCAGCCAATGATCCACTTCTTTTTTAGGCACGACCAAACAGTGGCCCAAATTCACTTGGTCCAGTGCTAAAAAACTGATCGTGCGTTCATCTTCGTGCACGATATAGGCTGGTAATTCGCGCTGAATAATTTTCGTAAATAATGACGCCATAATTTTTCCTCCAACTTGTGCACAGGCACTGCTAGGTTTGTTTGATGTTCGGTTATCTAGTCACAATTGCAACCATCATGTTTCTTGCCTGGTGGTATGTTTGGCAACGTCTGATTGAAAAAGCAACCCTGGGTCAACCCCTGCGAGAAGTTATTTTGGGATATTTTATTATCGCCTATGTTTTATTTGTGGCGCGCTGGCTTTTTAAAAAAGCCCGCGGAGATTTATCCTGGCTGATCGGCCCCGCCTATTTTTCCTTTGGATTAATTTCACAACTTTTTATTGTAACCATACTGAATGATATTGTGTTTTATACTTGGCGTTTTATCTGGCCAGAAAGTTTTCAACTGCACCAAGAATATTATATGTCCTGGAGCTGCTGGATTTTATTTTTCCTATGCTTAAGCGCCAATATCTGGGGGGCTTACAATGCCTTCGACGGACCTGAAATAAAAGAAATCGATATTGATCTTGTCGGCAACAAGGGCGAATCCGAAGAAATCCGCATCGTGCAAATCAGTGATTTGCATGTAGGACCATTGATCCGACGCAGTTATGTCGCTGATGTCGTTCGCAAATGCCAATCGTTGAAACCAGATTTAATTGTAATCACCGGTGATCTGGGCGATGGACAGCCAGAATCCATCGAATCTGAATTCGAGCCTTTCAAAGATTTACAGGCGTCCATGGGAATTTATTATATCACCGGCAATCACGAATATTATTGGAAAGTAGATCAATGGATTCACCTGTCCAAAAAATTGGGTCTGCAAATTTTATTTAACGAAGGTGTTCTGCTAAAAAATAAAAAAAATTCTTTCTGGCTGGGCGGAGTCCCCGATATTTCGGCCAAGCATATGCGCAAAGATCACCCGCATATGGTCGAAGAATCTTTGCAAGGCGCCCCTGAAAATGTCGCGAAAATTTTACTAGCCCATCAACCGCGCAGTTGTTTCGATGCCGAAAAATTTGGTTATGACTATATGATGTGCGGGCATACTCACGGTGGGCAATACATTCCCTATACGTGGATCATTAAATATATGAATCCATACAATGTCGGATACTACCAACACGGAAAACTGCAACTGTATGTCAACGCCGGCACCGGCTTTTGGGGTCCACCATTACGTCTTGGAGTTTTATCTGAGATTACTTTGCACCGAGTGAAGGTTTGAAAAATCGCGGATCTTTCTAAAATAAGTGGGTTTTCCGTGGAAAACTATTGCTGCAAAAATAGTCAATTTATCGAATAAAAAGAAAAACCTCTGCAATCCAAGCACATTCTTTGGTTAAAATAATTTAGCAAAAACAAATTAAACAAGGAGTGCTTGCATGGATGCAAAGGTTCGATTTCATGTTCCCTATATTTACCGCCAATTTCAAGGATTTCGTTTAAAAGATATCAAAGAATACATTTCCAATCAGCATATGGAACTGCACTTAGAATCTGAACCTGATCGCAAGCATTT
>JBBQHD010000100.1:0-10516 GCA_038323665.1 Bdellovibrionales bacterium | reverse complement strand
GGAGCATTCACGGGTATTTTATTTCCGCAATGGTGCTGTGGATCCTTTGGACGGAGAATTCTTTATGGGTTCTGCCGATTGGATGTATCGCAATTTGCATGCACGTGTCGAAGCCGTTGTGCCGATTCAAGAGCGCAGTTTAAAAGAAAAACTTTGGGAAGTTTTGCAGATGAGTTTGTCGGATCAGCGCCAAGTTTGGGAGATGAATGCCGATGGCAGTTATCAGCAAAGAAAAGGAACCGGCGAAGGACTGCACGAATTGCTGGCGCAAAAAACGCGGGCGCGCAATACTCCTTTAGAAGAAAATATCGAGAAAGGAAGTGAGTTCGATGATGGAAATTTATCTCGTCCGTCACGCGGTCGCCGAGGAACGCGAGGAGTTCGCGCAAAAACAGCGCGACGACAGTCTGCGTCCACTGACACTCAAGGGCCGAAAAAAAATGCAGAAAATAGCAATGAAACTAAGAGATCAGATTCCGGCAGTTGATCTGATCGTCACCAGTCCTTATGTCAGGGCAAAACAAACCGCAGAAATTTTATCACAAATATTTTTTGATACTCCGATTGTGGAAGCCAGCGAATTAGTTCCACAAGCTCCACCCGAAGCGCTGCTGAAGTGGCTGCGCGCACATGCGAAAGATGCCAAAGACGTGATCGTCGTCGGCCACGATCCGCAGCTGTGCACATTTGCTTCATATTTATTAGCAGCGAAAGAAGAAAGTTTTATCGAAATAAAAAAATCCGCAGTGGTTTGTATTAAGGTAGCAAGTTTCGGGCAGATGCAAGCCGGCAGCGGAATCCTGCGCTGGGCGGTCCCGCCGAAGCTTTGGGTGGATTAATACTTAGGGTGTGATTGTTACGCCGAGTTGATCGAAAATTCCAAGAATTCTTATTGCATCAGTCAAACTCAATATAACTCGAGCGCTACCGCGGCGGTAACACTCGGCTTTTAATCGATTTGAGTTCAATGCTGATCCGAATGTCAGGCAGAATTTTCGAAAGCACTTTCGAGCTCAGACAGACAGACAGACAGACAGAGCAAGTGAATAACTGACGGGTTGGCGCAGATTGTTTGATAAATTGCTTGTTAAGAAAATCTTTGTTCTTTCAAAAATAAAATTCAATTAAACAAACTATATTTAATTTTAAATAGGACAGTATTGCGTCAAAACGAAATAATATTTGACGCTGTTCTTCTATTCCTAGAAGCGCCAGGTTTAGTTTTATTTTCTCAGGGAATTAGTTTTCGTGGAAATTGCTCAGATCTATCCACCATCGACCAATTCATGCGTTTAAAAGGGAATTTATTTTGCATCACTCGATTTTCAAAAAACCCAGAAACTGCATTTTAAAAAGCCGTGTTAAGTTTTTTCTACTTTGATTTATGAAGTAGAAATGAGGATCTGTGTTGGATTTGAAAAGCAATTTTAGCGGTGAAGAAAAATATGATTTTTCCAACGAAGTTCTTGAACCCGCGCAATCCCAAGAACCCGCTCAAAATATAAAATCCTTAAACAAGCACGATCTTCTCGACAAAATCAGACAAGCCGCCAAAACCGAGCAAAATCTGACCTTGCAAGTGATCGAACTGATTGCAGAAATTCTACGTAGAAAAGCATTCCTAGATTTTGGCTACGGATCGATCTTCGATTTCGTTACCCAAGATTTGGGATACGAGCCAAGTTCAGCCATGCGCAGAATTCAAGCAGCCAGGGCAATTTTAGAAATGCCGGAACTAAAGGCAAAGATTGCTGATCATAGCTTAAGCCTAACCGTCGTATCTCAAGCACAAAGTTACTTAAGAAAAAAGGCCAATGATCAAAGACAGAAGATATCCCTAGAGGAAAAAACAGAACTTTATAAAAGCTTAGAGAATAAATCAGCCAAAGAAGCCGAGAAGGAATTATTTAAACTGTCTCCAGAGCTTTGTTTAAAGTCCAGGGAACAAGAAAAAGTCTTATCTGAAAATTTAACTGAACTTCGTTTTGTGATTGATTCCGAAACAAAAGCTAAGGCTGATGAGCTGAAGCTTTGGCTGTCGCATCAGAACCCGGATATGACCCAGGCTCAGTTTTACAAAGTCATGGTTGAAAAACTGCATCGTCAGCTGGATCCGAATAAGCCTAAGAAACTTCGCAAGAAATCGGCAAGAACGGAAAACAATTCCAAAAGACCCGAGCAAGACAAATCCAAAAGTGCCGAAAACAAATCCGAAAGTAGCTTGCAAAAGAATTCAGGAAAAACTTTGCAAAAGAAATTCGAAACGAATTTAAACGAGAAATCCCAAACAACAGTGAAAAATAAACCTGAAAGCGTTTCGCCCGTAAAGCCAACAAATCCCCAAATCGATTTTAACCAGAGCATTACCGCCGCCGATAATGCTGGTGCCAAAAATTCTGATCCCGATAATTCGATTACTGATCGTGGTGGCGGAAATATTTCGCAAAACAATTCGCAAAATGCTTTCGAAAATAAATCGGAAGTTCTCATTGAATCCAAAACAGCAAGTGATAAACCCAAATCATTGAAACGCTCGCGGTATATTTCGCAAACAATAAAAAACAAAGTTTGGTTGCGTGATCAGGCTTGTTGTCAGTTTGTGGATCCTAAAACCAATCGCAAATGTGAATCGCGCTATCAAATTCAACTAGATCATATTTATCCGTTCAGACATTTGGGTGAGCACTCGGAAGAAAATCTTCGTTTGTATTGTGGCCAGCACAACCGAATGCGGGGCTGATTGTTTTTCAATTTTGCGAAGCCTAGCGCGCGCGCTGGTCGGCGAGCACTTCGCGAACGGTGTCGGCGATCTGTGCGATCATTTCAGCGCGAATTTTTGGATTGCGGATCATTGCTTGATCTTTGGGATTGGTGATAAATCCAATTTCAAATAACAGCGATGGGGATGATGCGTGTTTCAACACCAAAAAATCTCCGGTTTTAACTCGCACTTGATTTAAATTCTGCAAATCGTCTTTTAATTTCCGTGACCATAAAAAACTTTGCTGCTTTTTTGCAAACAAAGTCAGGTCATCGACAATCTGTTGGGAAATTCCCGCACGCAAAGGTTCTGGGCTGACGGAATCAGGAATAAAAACCTCAATCCCGCGCACCAAATGTGTTGGCGCAGAATTGGCGTGCAAGCTTAAAAACAAATCCACTTCTTCGTGACGAGCTTTGCGAACTCGGTCAACCAGGCTAATATTTTTATCCGCAGACCGAGTCAAAAATACTTCCGCAATCTTTTGTTCTTCCAAATATTTTTTAAGCTCATTTGCAAAATCCAAAACAATAGCAGCCTCTTTTAAATTCCCAGACTTAGCCCCACCATCAGTCCCCCCATGCCCGGGGTCCAACATAATTTTAGGAAGAGCCTCTGCCGAGGTAATAGAAGCATCTGTATTAGAAATTTTAGCAAAACCAAATTGAGAAAATAAAAAACAGATTAAAAAAGAAAGAAAAACATTTCCCATACACAAATACTCTACCGGAAAAAAACCAAAGCCACCCAACCAGTCCCACAAAAATTAAGACCAAAGCCGCGCAATCCAAAAAGAAAAAACAAACCCAGACCAAAAAAAATAAATTCACCCAAAATCCAAAAAAACCAAAGCTCTCCAAAAAAACCAGAACCCTCCGAAAAAAGCCAACGGAGGGCCCCTACCTGGTCGCCTTTTTTTTCTTTCCCCCAAGTTTAAAATATAAAAATCTGAATATCTGCCTGTGCCCGTAAGGCGAATAAGCGTTCTATTCTTCCAGACCTCAAAAAAGCAGGATGCGCCCGCCCTAATGGGCGGTTTTTGGAGGCACGAGCCGAGTCTGGAAAATAGAACGCTTATTCGCCTTACGGGCACAGGCAGATATTCAGATTTTTATATTTTAAACTTGGGGGAAAGAAAAAAAGGGCGACCAGGTAGGGGGGGGGAGATCACCTAGTCGCCGCGGGGGTAACCTTCACTAAAGCAAAGACCGGGCCGACGCTTTCCCCCACGGCAAGCATTCAGATTGCAGGGGAACTGTCCAAGCTTTTTACACTGGCCTTTTTTTGCTGACACAAACATGAGAAATTGTAGAACCCATAAACAAAACACATGCGAATAATTTTTCCCTCTTAAAAAAGGAAATTTTGTGACGATAATAGTAGTCAGAGGTAAATATGAATCGATTTAATTTATTCGCAGCTGTGTTTGTAGTTACTCATCTCATTTCGAGTCACTCGGTGGCTTTCGAAAATAACGTCGAAGTCGAAGAAGCCGTTGCCGACGCAGAAGGCGCTAAGGCCGAAGCAGCAGAGACTAAAAAGCGAATGGAAGAAGATCGCAAGCACAACGAAGCAACTCGTGCCCAAGCACGTGGGGCCATCGATAAGGCGCGCGGTTTCGAACAGCAAGCTAAAAAAGATCAAGAAACTTCAGAACGAGAAATTGCCAAATTTAGACAAGACACTGCGGAACAAGAAAAAGCATTTCAACAAGCCAGCAGCGATCAAGGGAAATACCAAGCGCAAAGTGCAGCAGCCCAAGAACGCATACAAAAAGCGCTGGCCCTTCGTGATGAGGCCGAGAAAAAACGCATTGCTAATGACAAAGCAGCCAAAAAAGCATTAGAGCAATCGCAAGATTTAGACCGTCAGCGCACCGATGCTGAACAGCGAGCTGATAAGACCGGCAAAGATGCAGAACGCTCGCGCAGCGATGTTAAACAAATGGAAGCCAGACTAGCACAGTCGCAATTGAATACACAAAAAGCCATTGCGCAGATGAAAGCGCAGGAAGCTAAAAACGAACAAGAAATGGCAAGGGCCCAAGCCGAAACTGCCAAAGTCGATGCTGAAACCAAAAAATTGGAAGCACAAAAACAACAAAGTGAAACTGCTTTGAAACTTGCGATGGAACAAAGGAAAAAATCGGAAAGCGAATTGAAAAATGCTTTAAGTCAAACCGAACAAGAGAAAAGAAAATTAGCAGATGCCAAATCTGACGAAGAAAAAGCAAAAAAATCAGCGCAGCAAGTTCGTTCAGATTTAGAAAAAACCAAATTGCAAAGCCAACGTGATCAAGCGCAAATTCAGTTAGAAATGGCAAAACTTAAAAAAGAACACGCAGATCTAGAAATGCAATCACAAAAAGATCAAAGCGAAATGCAAAGATACAAAGCCGAAGCAGAAAAATACCGTTCCGAACGTGAACAGCTGAAAGCACAAATTGATCATGCAAAATCGAACAAAGAAAGTCAGTCGATCAAATCAGAAACTGCTAAGGCCGAAGCTGAAACTGAAAAGCTAAGATTAGAATCAGAAAAAATTCGTGCCGAAACTGCCGGAGTCAAAGCTTCGACCAAAACCTTGGTTAATCAAGCCCCCAGCAGTAAAAAGACAAGCTCAAAGACAGCTAAAAAAGATCGAAGTTCCGCCAGCGTAAAAAAATAAGGTTTCTGCGCTTGAACAGAAACCTACAGCTACAAAGTAAGCCATTTTAATGACTTACAAAATGTATTTACATTTTGAGTATACCTTGATACCCTTACCTACGTGAGAATATCGGCATTCATATGGGATGACTTCAACATTGAGAAAAGCCAAAAGCACGGTTTAACACTGCCTCAGATAGAGGACTTTTTGTTAAGCGAGCCGACCTTGCTGGACGACGATGCTCACTCGGATAAGGAACAAAGGTATATTGCTTTCGGGTATTTTGAGGAAAAATTCTTGTTCGTAGTTTTTGCATTGAGGATAAAGGATAAGGCTTTAAAGTTTAGGGTTATAAGTGCGCGATACGCCAGAGAAAAAGAAATAAAAAGGTTGAACGAATATGAAAAAACAAAAAATTCAGTCAAAAAAAAGAAAAACTGACAACGAAGACCCACTTGATAGAGATATGTCTTTTGTCTTTGATGACCCAGCAAAGTGGAAAAAATTTAGAGAGCTTTTTCAATTTATTCCCAAGGACAAGACCATCACTTTGCGTATGAGTGCTGATCTTTTGGGGCGTTACAAAAAGCTTGCGAAAGAAAAAGACACTAAGTATCAAAAGCTCATTCGCGAAGCTTTGATTGAATATCTTGTTAAGATGGCTTCTTAAGAAGACCAGAAAGAGCCGCACCGATTGCGTCAAAAATATTAACATACTTGGCTGCGGCCCGCGCGCAAATTTAAGGCGTAAATAAATCACAGCAGAAGCAGTAGACTTCTTCTGATCCCGAAGATCTTATTTCTTTGCGCTGCTGTTCAAGAAATTCAAGCAATCTTAATTTAAAAGGAATCCAATCTTCTTTGGAAATTGAAAAAAGATTTGTATAATGAACATCTTCAGCACGGTTGGAAGTTTCAACCGCGCGAATCCGCCAATTGAAATGATTCATCTTATTATAAGCAGATCCTCTTGGCACATGGATATCAACTTGGGAATGTTGAAAGTAAGCTCCCTTTTTGAAAATCAGTCCCATTTCGAGCAATTGATCAATGCATTTTAAAATCACATCTTTTTTCTGCAGGGTTTTTTCTATTAAACTTTCGACAGTTTGATAATCTTTCGTGCCCACCAAAGTGTGCACGAAACTGAAAATGGCGTCGGTATAATATATGCTTTTTTGTTGATCCGTTAGCTCTTGTGTTGCGCTGCCTTCGTGAATTTTTTTTGAAACCAAAGTATTTTCTTTAACTATTTTTTCCAATTTTCTTTTTATAATTTTTTTCGCTTGTTGATTGGACGCGCGATCCAATAGCACTAGCATTAAAAAATAATCTTGTTCGGGGTCTTGCAGATCGAAATAGGCGGCGATTCCAAAAGCGTGATCGGCCGTCAGTTGGACTTTCGAATTTAATACTTGCGATAAATAAGTTCGATCGCAGCCAGCCGCGGCGGCCAATAAAGAAACCGCGCCTTTCTGCGGCATTTGCTCAATCCGAGCTTTGAGATAATTTTTGTAAGCAGTATATTCGTAAATGTGTTTCATAGTTATAATTTATAACATAACATCGATATTATTTATAACAAATAAATATGCGGCAAAGAACGTATTTGCTAGTTCTGTTGACAGGGGGAATTATGAAAAAAGTTTTTGTTTTAGCAGCATTATCCTTGCTTGGCTCTTTGAGCTTTGCAGGTAATAGCTCGAGTGGTGGTGGTATTGGCGTTGTTTGCAACGGCGCTCAGGGAAAAATTCAGAGTGTAGAACTTCTCGATTTGTATGAAGGGCGAGTTCGCTATCATTTAAATCTAGTGTCTTCATCTGGAAATACCGAGCAAGATTATTTGGCTTCCGTAAAAAGATTATGGGAACGCTATGGCTGGGATAATATTTTAATCAATGAAGAGGTGCGAAGGGGTTATGCGAACTTCTTTGATAAGATTCAATGGACTAAGCCGGGAAAGAAATTAGCGTTTTTAAACGACCAGGGCGAAACAGCTCCGGTTCCTGCAAATTGCCATCTTGAACAGATCGTAATCTTTACAGATTTTTCAATTGATAAGAACAAAGACCAAGAAATTAAGATGGATTCAGATTTGTGGGCAAGGCTTACAAGTCTAGAACAAGCGGCTCTTATTCAACACGAACTGTTTTATGTCGTTGAAAGAAGTCTTTTCGAGAAAACTTCCGAAGGCACACGAGCCGGTATCGCAGCATTATTTTCGACCAACGCAATACCCGTATTAGCAGGAATTCCTGCCGGATCACTGCGTTGCGAATCGGATAATAATTTCGGAGATGGCAGACGCTCTAAATTTTATATGTATGCCACGGTTGATGCGAACAAAGTGTCCCACTTAACGTTTCAGTTTCAGGATTTAATGGGACGACTTCTTTTTAATAAAGCGACCATTCCAATAGATGGAATTCGTTTTTTACTTAAAAAGACTTCGCCAAAAAATACGACGTTCAGTATTGTTGCAGAAGAAAATATGAAAAAAAGTTTTAGAGTTCCTTTGACCGGTGGGCACAGAGATGATTGGGAAGTTTCGATGCAATACGAAACTGGAAAACCAGTCAAACTGGGTCTTTACCAAAAAGGAATTTTGATCGAAGAAAATTTAGTCAGATATTGTGAACAAAAATAAGTATTAGATCACCAGATGGAGAGTCGCATTGCCGCGACTCTCTGGCGTTATTGCGCCGACTAATTCGGCGCAATAACTTTCGAATAAACCGTTGTCGTTGGGAAAGCAAATTCGACTTCCATTTTTTGCGCCAACATTAAAATGCGGCAAAAAATTTCTTGAGTGCGATTTTGTTCTTCCAAACTGGTGGGAATTTCGCGTAAATGAAATTGCACCAAGACATCTAAACTAGAAGCTGCGAATTGATTAAATGTGACCACGATATCTTTGGGATCCACATTTTTTTCGCCTTCCAAAAGACTTTTCAAAGTCTGACAGAATACCAAAATTTTTTCTGGGGCAGTATTATAGGTCAGTCCTAAAACTTGACGAACGCGGCGACGGGTGCGGGCCCCCATATTGTCGATGCGTTCTTTGGCCACCACTGAATTGGGAATGGAAACCAAAGAATTATACAGTGTGCGAATGCGGGTCGAACGAAATCCTAATTCTTCGATCACGCCTTCGGTTTCGCCAATCTTTACCCAGTCACCCAAAACAAAAGGTTTATCAAATAATAAAGTCACTGAACCAAATAAATTGGCCGCAGTATCTTGTGCCGCCAAGGCCAAAGCCAATCCGCCCAAGCCAAGGCCCGCCATCAAGCCCATCACATTGATGCCGAAGTTTTCCAGTGCAATCAGCACGCCCATAATGAAAACCAAAGCTTTCAAAGATTTGGTGGCAAAGGGAACCAGTTGTTGCATTCCTGAATCGGAACCTGGGGAAACATCTTCCAAAGTTTTTCCCAAGGCGTCGACCCCATGACTGATCAAGCGAATCAGATTCACAACCAGAAAAATTTTAAAAATATTTTCCAAAAATCGGCCCAGCTGAGGCGTCAAACCCAAAGCATTGACAAAAATAATTCCCAAAATGCTCAGCAAAATCCAAGACAAGGGCCGTGCCAAGGGTCGATCCATTAAGTGAGTGATATAACTGTCGCGTTCGGTTCGAAATTTTCCCGAAGCTAAAATCTTTTTAATTGCTGCAATGAAAACAGGACGCAGCGAGAAAATTAAAACAAATAACAAAGCCAGTGCAATCCATTTCCAATTTTCAATTTGCAAGGTCTGATTTTTCAGCAGGCCAATAAATTCCTGCGAAGCAAACTCGGTTCCAGCCTTAATCGATGTTTCCAATTTAAACTCCTATCAGTAGAACTGTAATTCCTAAAATAATTCGATAAATTCCAAATATGAACAAACCCTTTGATTGCAAAAGCCTTAGCATCCAACGAATGGTCAGACCACCGACGATCCCCGCAACGACAAATCCGACCAGTAAATTCAGCCATTCCATGCCGCTGGGTGGGTTTTTTAAAAATCCTAGCATTTTATAGGCCGAAGCTGCACCCAAAGTCGGAACAGCCAGCAAAAAAGAAAATTCAGCAGCCGTGACGGCAGATAGTCCCATCATAATCCCAGCAATTAAAGTTGCGCCAGACCTAGAAACACCTGGAACCATTGCTAAACATTGAAACACACCAATTAAAAAAGCTGTTTTATAAGGAATTTCTTCCAATCGAGTGATGCCTTGTCGGTGAATGAATTTTCGTGCGACCCATAAAAAAACAAAGCCTCCTAATAATAAGGACCAGGCAACAATCGCAGTGCTGTCCAACCATTCGTCGACTTTTTTTCGCAGCAAAAATCCAATGATCGCCGTCGGCAAAAAGGCCAGCAGCAAGGCTTTCCATAAATGTTTGGAAGCTTTTATTTTATCCCAAAATAAAAACACCACCGCCAAAATGGTTCCCACCTGGATAACGACTTCGAAGGTTTTGTGAAAGGGTGTTGATTCAATGCCAAAAAATTTTGATACCAAAATCAGATGTGCGGTGGATGATACCGGCAAAAATTCGGTTAGGCCTTCAACGATTCCTAAAAAAAATGATTCAATTAAACTCATATTTGTTTTCCTTAAAAAATATTACGAATCATAATGTTTTCACCTTTGCTTTCATTTCCAAAGAGGATTTATCAATTTCGTAACGCAAGATATTATTTTAAGATACTGCAAAGATTTGATTCAAATTTAATCAGCAATGCGTTTTGATATTAAGGTATCTAAAATTTAAGCAATTTACCCAAGGAGGGGCGGATGTTTACTAGAGGGATCTTAGTTGCGCTTTTATTAAGCGCTCAAACATTGTTAGCTGGCGAGTTTCTCGTCAAATACAAAAACAAAAAAGGATTGATGCAGATTCAGCAGCTGAGCGAAAGCTCGGGAATGGATTTCCGTGGATACCATCCACCGGGCCATTATGCGAAAATCTATACCCAAATCCGCGGATAGGCGGCAAAAAATCAATGTTTCAAAATTTTGCGGAGAAAAAATTTAGGTTCGCATTTTTGATGCGAGCTTAAGGCCTTGTTTGGCCTTTTTTAAATCACTTCCATTCCCAAAAGTGGAGTTAC
>JBBQHD010000099.1:0-10564 GCA_038323665.1 Bdellovibrionales bacterium | reverse complement strand
CGTTTTTTGCCGATCCTGAAATTTTTAATCTTTTCCAGTAATTCTAAAATCTTTTTATCCACAACGATTCTCCTTTGGGCTGGAGAGGTCTCATGAATTAAATCCTGGCGGTAGGACCGCCTTTAAATTTGGGTTACAATTGATCGAAGGAAAATCTATTTGAAATTGGGCTTTGCTTCGACCTACGATTTTGTGACCAAGGATTTGGGCTATGAGCCTGCTTCTGCAATGAGAAGAATCACAGCGGCCTTGGTGATTAGGGAAATTCCCGAAATTAAGGAAAAAATTGCTGATCGCAGTCTTAGTCTTTCAGTGATTTCTCAGGCACAAAGTTTTTTGCGCAGAAAGGCCAAGGATTCTGGTCAAAAGATATCTATCGAAGAAAAAGTGGATCTGTATAAAAAATTGGAAAATAAATCTGCCCGAGAAACTGAAAAAGAACTTTTTAAAATTGCGCCTGAGCTTTGTTTGAAATTTAAAGAAAAAGAAACCGCCCTATCTGAAAATCTGACTGAACTCAAATTTGTGATTGATGCTGAAACCAAAGCCAAAATGGATGAACTTAAACTTTGGATGTCGCACCAGAATCCAACTATGACTCAAGCTGAGTTTTTTAAAATTATGGTTGAAAAACTGCATGGACAGATGGCTAAGAAGAAAATGTTTGCTGACTCTTCTGGCCAGAAAATCACGCAAAGCACTTCCGACGCGGAAACGGGAACTTCCGCGGCAAAAAATCGTTCGCGCAATATTCCATCTGCCGTCAAAAGGCAGGTTTGGCAACGGGATCAGGGTTGCTGCCAGTATGTAAATGCGCAAACTCGGAAAAAATGTGGATCTCGTTATCAAGTTCAGTTTGATCACGTGCATCCGTTTCGACATCTTGGCGATCATTCAGCGGAAAATTTGCGACTGCTTTGTGGAAAGCACAATCGTTATCGCGATTGAACATCGATAAGCCTAAAAAATTTTTGAAGTTATATTGCCTAGTTTTCTATAGATGAAGATTCAGGTGTAGGAGAGATTGGTAATGGAGAATCAACCTTCATGGCGAAGCTCCAATGGAACTGCAGTAGAATAAAGATTAGTAAAATTAATGAACTTTTCCCCATATGTTAATTCTAAATAAATACCTAAAACTGACCTTAAAAAAATGACTTTTGAATCAATTTGGTGCATCTGTAACAGGATTTTTCGGCAAGGCTTTTGCATAACTATTTACCAAAGGTGGTCGAATATGAGACATTTATTTGAAAAATTTTTGAGGGCACAATTTCTACTTGCTTCAGTGCTTTTATATTCTGTCTTAGCTCTTTCTACAGAGAATGGCTTACCACTGACACAGCTGGATGACGCTTACAAAGCTGTTCAAGATAGACTGGTTTTTATAGAAATACCCAGGAACGACAATATGACAGAGCTGTGCCACGGGTTTATTCTGGATAAGAATCATATTTTAACTGATGCACATTGTTTAGTAATCACTCCTGATGCAAATTTAACTGGAAATAAAAAAAGTTCTTTTTATCAAAAAGGAAATGTCTATCTACAAAATGGAAAAAGATTTACGTTTAAAGAAAGTATTGTATTCGGCAAATTTGTAAATAGATCTACAGGCCAGCTTCAAGCCGACAACTCAGTTTATAATCAAAATGGAATGTATCCTAAAGTAGTTCGAGCAACTAATGACTATGCAATTATTAAAACTGATCAAGCAATGCCTGTTCCAAAATCTGAAGTGATATTCGCCAATGTTGAAATTGAAGCGCTCATGAGAGAGCAACAACCCATCGTTATTATTAGTCATGAAACAAAAGATGCTATGGCCTGGAGATATGGTAAACCTCTTCCAGCTCAAAAATATACACAAGGTGCATATTTAAAAAATCTTTCTGGAGAAGAAATTATTTTTTTTAATAATTCTGCCGAAACAAAAACTGGATCTTCCGACTGTGGATCGCCAATTTTAACAATTGTTAATGGAAAAACAGTTATTATAGGTTTCTACAGTGGGAAAAAAACCTTTTCCGAAACTAACATAAACGGCTACGGCTCTAAAGTTTCAATCGCAAAAGATTGGATTAGCGAAACGATGGCACTAAACCAGCTACGCAACTAACAGCACAAGTGCAATCCTCTGCAAAATAAAAATTACTTTATCAATGGAGTTTTTGGGCAAGGCTTTTGCAGCACATTAAACAAAAGGTGATAGAATATGAGACACTCTAAATTAATAATAATTTTAAATTTTTTATATTCATTTTGTGCTTATGCAAGCCTGAATACCTCTGGCATTGATTATAAATCACCAAACAGAACTCAAAAAGAATTAAATATTGCGGAGCTTTCGAAACAAGTAATTGTTTTTGAGGTAGCGAAGATTGGATCAAAACCAAATCGTCATTGCACTGGTATTTTTATTTCTAGAAATCAATTTCTAACTAATGCTCATTGCTTTACTGATGACAAAGATATTCCTGAAAACCAAAAAATTGATCCTATAAAAGTTCAAAATAAACTAGCTAGCAGCGCGGGAAATAAAATGATTAAAATTGTTAAATCCCAAGCAGGATTACAAAACATCACTAGCAAACCAGGCTCTATTTCGATTCATCCTGGTGCCAAATTTAAACAAGTAGATAATGGACGCGGTGGATTTCCTGTAGTTACGGACTATGATTTAGCCATTGTAAATTTAGATACAAATGTAAGTTCTTTTTCTTCAATCGGAAATTCATATCCAAGTATAGACGCAGCGATTACTGCTATTGGTTATAAATATCCAGATAAAACTGACTATAAGCACACTTATTTTGATGATTTTAAACAAAATTTTTCCAAGATAGTTCCTGCAAGTATAGATCTAATTAAGACAAAAGATTACAGGCCGGTTCGGGCCTTCGCACAGGCCGCTGTTGCGGGACAGACTTTAAATAAAGGAGATTCTGGATCCCCAATTTTCAGTAATGTCGAGACTAACCCTGAGCTTGTGGGAATTCATTCTCATGACAATGAGACAGGTTTCGCAGCATACGTAGATCTTCTCGCTGCAGAAACGCAAAGTTGGATCAACCAAACAATCGCATCGCGAAATCCAACTAAATAACCAACACAATTAACTGTACAATCTGGTTCAACAGCAACACAGTAGTTTAAGCAAAACTGCTTAGGTCGTGATTATCCTTATGAGATTTTAAGGCGAGACTCACTACGCCGCCATTGTTGTTAAATATTTTAATATTTCCTGACCATTTTTGAATTTCCTTGCTGGCAATATATAGCCCCAGCACATGGCCTTTTTCTTTACCAAAAGAAAGAGGATTTCTGAGTTGGTTATCCATTACTTGCATTGGGAATCCGGGCCCATTGTCAGAAGTTTCTACTTTTAAATAATTTTCGTATAAAAATAAATGAAAATTAATTTTTCCTTTGAGGTTTTTTAAAACGCTTATTGAATTATTAAGAATATTTGAAAAAAATCGAGTGACTTCGTTGTGGCTCGCATAAACTTGATGCGTTTCAAGGACGGAATTATGAATATTATATTCGAAATCATGTTCAGCTTGGTGTTCGATCTTTTTTTCAGAAATAATTTCAATAATATCTTTAACAGTAAGAATTTGCAGTGTCCGGTCCATTTTTTTAATGGACTGGATGCCGCTGTTTTTGACAGGTATGAAAAAAATGCTTGAACGCTCTATTTTTAATTAGAAAGTAAGATATTTAATTTTAAATCCAATTTGTTTGATATAAGGCTTACTATGAAAAAAATGATCTTATGCGCGATATGCACAGCTGCCTTCCTATCCCTAGGTGCTTCATCCAGTTTTGCAAAGGCCGCGAAAGCAAAAAATCCAGATGCGGTCATTGTGACCGGTAGACCTATTTGGGATTTTGGTGACAATCCTTTCATCCCGCCAGAAAAATTGTTACAAGCTGCATCTCAAGTTGAAATTGAAAAGGTGATCCAGGGTATGCAAATCACCATGGCATCGCTCTGTGAAAAACAGAGTGACTCCCGAGCAATGGCAAAATTGCAAACGGATATTCGCTTATTATCAATGGATGCCTGCCGTCTGAATTGGTTTCGGGAAGAATTAGATAGAAAAGTTCGGAAGCTGACCGGAGACGACAACTCGATTCAAATGATTCAGGAAATTAAAAACTCAAACAATATAGAAAAAGTTTTGCATCTAGAATCCATGGCTTGGCAACGGGTTCATTTCACAGAAACAAATGTGGAAGAAGCAGTAACGGAAATATTTTATCTGCGTATGGGATTAGAAAAATCCATACGCGCCACCAGCAAGATTTTTATGATTTGGTCGATGGGCAGCTCTATCCTTATGCGACTGTATAAGATGCCTCTTCTGCTGGCTGGAATGTCACAGACATCGCCCTTTATGCAGCTTTACGTAAAATATAATACATTGGACTGCAGTTCGGAAACCACGTAGTCAGATAAAATGGCTGCGAATGCAAGCCCACTTCCAACCCCTTGTTTGGATTTCAAAGCTGGATTGGCAGCAAGCCTTGTTACCGCTCTGAATGTTTCAGAAGATCATTTAAAAAAAATAAAGACATTGTTTACTAATTTCGAAAAATCTAATCTTAAAGGACGTCACAATAAACCTATGGAGCTGCGCGCTTTCGCCGTGCTGCTTCGGACTTTATTGAAATCAAATTTGACAGCTTCTCAAATTGCGGAAACCCTGCAGACAAAAAAATATGACCAGAGCTTTAAGGATGTTATGAAGCTGATTCGTGAAATGAGTTTTGAATCAATGGCAACACTTTCGGATGAAGAACTTAAGATCCATCATCATATTGCCAAACTTTCAGCTGCCTTAACCGTATATGAATCTCAAAAGCAAATTTCAGAAGATGCAAATATGGCCGTATTAAATGTAGATAAGCTTGCAAAACTTCCTGTTGTTATAGAAATTGCCGATTCACTATCAGAGGAATTAAAACAATCTTTAGCCGAGGTAATCAATGAATTTGAAGACTAAGCTAGCATGTGTTGCTATGAGTGCAATCTGCGGCTGCGCGGAAAATTCCAGTCCAGGAAAATCCGATTCCGCACTAACACCGGCACTTCAGCATGTGGAAGTTTCTGAAGTTGATTTTAAAACTTCAAAAATTAAATTGTTTTCTGGTCTTCTGCCAGTTGCCGGTCAGCCTGACCATGTGATTTTCGGTTACCAGGATAAGCAGACAACGTTTGCCTATGAGATTCTGAATGATCAATTTAAAGAGCGTCCTGATTATGCTAAAATATTTGCCAATATGCCCGTGCAGGGGGCGAAAGGTGCCCATGCCAATCTGGATACCGCGGAACTGCAACAAAAAGTTATTTCGGCCAATTATTGGAATCTTTTTCGCTGTCGATCTGTTCCCGGATGGCAAAAGCTGGTGGATTTTGCTGTTCGCAAAAAAAACTTTGTTTATTTAACTGTCTTGCCCACAGGCTATGTTCGTTCCGACAGCAGCGAGTATAAGCGAAATAGACAATTCGGAACTCTGATTAAATTTGATATCGAAAAAGGCTTAGCCGTTTGGGCGCAGCCAGAGGTCAATTTTAGTTGGTCGAATCACGATGAGGATCATATTGGAATTTTTTCTGGGTCCATCGAACATCGTGGTGCGATCTTGCAAGACAATGTCATTACATTGCTGCAACACTTTAAATTTCATTGCACAAATCGCTATCATGAAAAAGGTTTTGAGGCAGATCGACGACCCATGAATTTTTCAACTGCGGATTCAGTAATCACTTCTTTTTCTGCTGACTCTACTTTTATTACGACAGAGCAACTTATAAATGCTGACACAGAAGAACTAGTCTCATTATTTGCGCCCAAAGACCAAATTGTGGATGTAAAAATGGAAACTATTTTCATCAGTAACCACGACCCGAAACCAACGGAAGAAATTCTTACGCAAAATTTTCAGTTTAGCTCTCAATTTACCTCTGGAGGTATGAAATGAAGTTTTTAATAATAGCTTTGCTATTCAGTGTTCAGACTTGGGCACAGATGCAAATCAAATCAGATTTTAGTGGGACGAGTGATGCGACTTATGTCATCGTGAATGAACAAAGTAATACAACCGAATGCTATGGCAGCGCAGCACGCGACAGTAGTCATAGCAGTGGTCAACAGAAACTTTCGATTGTATCAGGAAATCAACAACTGAATTCGAATGGAGTTTTGAAATGGGTGGCAAGATTGGCCACTCCGTTTTCAGTGCAAGCAAGACTGCTTACGCTTCATGCCTCTGGCAGCTTAAGCGAGGATAAATCCACGATTTTAGTCAGTGTTGCTCAATACTTCCAGCCTGCTAAGAATCGAATTCATGAAGATCATTGCGGGGATACAATTGGGTACCTTCACCAAACTAATGGAAATTTAAGTGGTTTACTTGAAGCTAAATTTACAAATCCAGCAGGATCTTGGTTGGTGAAATTAAATCGTCAAGCAACCACAGGAATATTTGCTGAAAATTATTTGCAGTCGACTAAAGGTTCCTTAATGGATCCTCATTTTACCAAGGGAAAACTACCGGAAGAATTTTTATGGGTAAAACCAGAAGCACAACTTGCGTTTGAATATTCTTTCAAGGATCTGTTGCTGGGTGTAAATGAAATCGGGCGCCTACATTTGGATTTAGAACCAGTAAAATATGTTGTTGAAGTTGAGTTGCCAGCAGACCCACCAACACCAGCGCAAGTTCGGGACGGCATTACCCCAGAGCGTAAAAAAGAAAAGATCAAATCTCCATATCTGAAAGAATTAAAAGAAAATCTACATAGTCTGACAACTCAAGATTTAAATGATGATAAAAATATTTTAAAATGGGTTGAGGTTTTTGCAAGTGTGTTCAATGAGAAAAAAAATATGGCAGAAATTTCTAAATCTTTATACGGTGATCAAATTTTAAAAATTTCCAATCGACTATTCCAATTAGCCAATGCAGTTATTCCTAACCAACGCTATGGGTTGTTATTTAAAACTTCTGCTGCCGTTGCTTCATTTGAAATGGCCAATTGGTTGATCGAAGAAATTGAACCACTTTGCAAAGTGGTTACAGTGGTTAAGCCTTTATCGGAAACTAAATACCAAGAAATGGGATTTAAAGCAGTCAGCACTTTTTTAGATCGCGCTCATAATCGAGTTAGTAAATACAATTTGGCAGCCTATGGTCCATTGCTTAATAAATTATCTCAGTTAAGCGCGGGCAAGGTGACCTACGGTCAGGCCAACGCTGACCCTGAGTTGCGAAAACAATTATTGGCCATTATTCGACTTTTGCAAACCAGTGTGCGTATGAATGATAATCCATTTGGACTTGCTTCAAGGGACTTACTGACGATTAGTAAGAGCTATTCGGATCTTTCGCGAACTCCAGAATGGACCACTGAATTAATATCTTCGTTAAACAGTTTGGGATTCCAAGAGCAAGAATTCGTCGCGAACCTTTCAACTTTGGTTTTAAATATTGAATCACCTCAGTCTTTGGACAAAACGCAAATTCAAATTCCAGGAATGAATGAAAGATTGGCAAAGTTGATTTCCGGTCGAAGTTTGATTCAAAAAAATATGGAAAAACAGTTAAGGCTTTTATCTTTGGTGGATTTTTCAGGACCAGAATTGCCTTTAATCGATCGTCTAATGCATTTAATTTCGCATCAAGTTGCTGTTTTTGAAAAACCCTTTCGAGTGGAAGATATGCCTTATTTTGAGCCAATCCGCGCTGCCTATGTAGAGAATAAAAATCTAACTGAACGATCGAAAAAACTAAATGAGTGTTTGCAAACGTGGATGAAATAATATGAGTAATTTGTTTAAAAATATTTTGTTTTTAATTTTTGTTTTGATTCCAGGCAAAGTGCATTCTGAAATTGATGTAAGGGAACAGGCAAACCGCGTGGTGAACGTTAGCCACCAAAATGCAAAAATTTTTGCAGAATATTTGGCCATTAGAGATTTTGAAAAAGTGTTACTTGGTGTTCAAGAAGCCATGGAAAAAAAGGCGATCGGAGGTGGTTCCGAATACAATCAAGTGATAAATCAATTTAATCAGTCCCGTTCGGAGCTTAAACAAACTTCCCAAGATTTATTTGCTCAGTTAAGTCGGAGCTCTGTTTCTACGGACGCTTTTGTAGAGGTTTGGCAAAAATACAAGAATTTGGTTCGTCAACGCTTTCAACTTTCGTTTCAGGTGCAAAAATTAGTCTATGATATCGATTTAGAGTACCGTGAATTGGAATTGCAACTGCAGGGTTTCGAAAAACTTTGCGCATTGGGACGATCGGATTTAAATGCGCCACGGGTTTCTCCGAATCAAAGTTCCCCAAGTTATAATATTCAGTCGCACTATAATTTTGAAATTTCCTTTAATGTTGGTCAAAATGGTCAATCCAATAGATTTGGCGCAAATGCACAACCACAAGGGATTGATCCAAAAGATTCGAATTTGAAAAATGGATTTAAAATTATGGGCGTGGTTTCGGCTGCAGTCGGAACAGTCTTTCCCTTGGCTTATATTGGCGTCGGAGTCGCTTTAGCAGGCGTCTACACTATCGATAATGTCGAAGAAGGCGATCGCATCCACGACAAAATGGTCGCGATGGGACATCAAATGCAAAGTATCGCAACGGATAAAGATATTGCTTTCTACTACAAGAATTATTGTGGAAGTCTTGCTAAAGAAGTTAGGCATTTCGTCGTCGAATTGGAAAAATTTAGAAGCTCTGCTGAATTCAGGGAAAGTCGTTCTAAAAAGATTGCAGATCGCCAAGAACTAAGAAGGAAATTTTTTGAAGATAAACAAGCCTACTCGGTTTATCTTAACAGAGCATCCTTGGCCTATCTTATAAAAGATGCACAGTGTGAAAAAAGCAAAGAAATCGCGTCTCAACAAAAATTAAAATGTTATCTTGAGAATACGAATTATTACGCATTGGGGTTCGATCAAATCGTGTTGCCGTCTGATTCAGTCAAACGCAAAGCCATCGAAGATACAGATTTGACAGCAATCGAATCCTATAAAAAGAAATATCCACCTGAAACAATACGACTTTTAGTTTCGGATTTGGTCCTCTATAATTTGGGTCTTGATTGGGAAAATTTTATCAATCGAGTGTTTAATTTTACCTTTATTGAACTGGATCGTCAGATGAGTGCTGTTTATAATCAAATAAGTTCTTTGTTTCGACAAATGCGACTGGTCGCCGAGGCTAAAGCGCCAACATTTTCAAAAAAATATCCCAGTGAACAGCGAGTATTGAAAGAGTTTGATGAACTTAAAGAAATCCATAGTGATTTAGTGCTAACAAAAAGTCGGCTTATTTTTGCGGAAGGTGATCCAGTCGTCTATAGAAAAAATTTGGATGCCTTTGCAAAACGTCTAGACAGTTTTTCGAAAGTGAATAAAATTTATCCCGAGGTAATTGAATTCTCTAGCAACGCTCGATTATTAATTGGTATGGATTAGAAATGCAGTGTTTAATTAGTCTTTTAATTCTTTTAACGGGTTCAAAAGTTTTTTGTGAAGATTTAAAGTTTGCAAGTCGAGTCACTACTTTTTATCGAGATACACTTGGAAGTAATTCCGGTGCTACTTTTCGACAAACTCAGATTTTGCAGACTAATGTCGGAGAAAAAAGTTTTACTTTGGTAGTGGATTCATTTCAGGTGCCAGTTATTCAGCCGATTCTTAATACCGCCCCTTCTTATGCGCAAACTCGACCCATCATGGCTATGAATACTCAGTTTTCTTCTGCAGCGATAATGAGTGGTGGCATTCAGGGTTTAAGTGCGATTTATCCAACTTCCAATAAGTGGTCTAATTACTGGGATCAAGCCGCCCCCGTTTTAAATAATATGGCGAACGGTTTAATGAATAGCCAAGAGCAAGTCTGGAGAAATGCCGAGGCTATGAAGCAGGTCAATCAAGCGATGGATATGCAGAAGGATTTTATTATTAAGCAATATGCTGATGTCGGCCAGAGTGTCGCGCAGTTTTCTGTTTTGCAATCAGGAGCTGCATTGGTAGCGATGGCAAATCTTAACTTTAATTTTAATGAAGCGGATATTGAGCAAGCGGGGATTCGCAAAATGTATGAAAAAATGCAAGCCGACCCTTTCGTGCAAAAAAGTTATGATTTAGATCCGATGGCAGAAAAAGAGCTGGCGGCAAAAATTAGTGATAGCATTAGACAGCAAAGTGCTCTGAGTTTTGCGGAACATTTACCCTTAGCTTTGCAACAGATCTCGGAAGATAAGTCCAAGTTTTGGCAAAATAAATTAATTCCCTATGCCGTAGACGGAGTGATTCAAACTCAAGTGTTTACAAATGGCAGAATTGTTTCGCCCTTAGATCAGCGTAAATATGAAACCGATTTGCAGACGGCAGAGGGCCAAGCGGTTCGTCAAGTGATGAACCGGGCGCAAGTTCTATGGATCAGTGAAAGTGGATTTGCAAACACAAGTCAGAATAAGCGATTGATGTTTTTAGCAGGAGCTGCGACGGCATCTTCGGCAGATCATGAGTTCACACA
>JBBQHD010000098.1:0-10670 GCA_038323665.1 Bdellovibrionales bacterium | reverse complement strand
GAAATGACATCTCTAGAGATACTTTGAGGTTTCGTTGAAAAAAGTGTTTAAACTTCTAAGTCGTATTTATAGAAATTCGGTTGCGGCCGAAACTATTTTATTCCGGCGCTATTTTTAGGGACCATAATGCGTTTCGTAATGCCTATTTCAGATGGAATAATCGTTATTGTTAGAAAATTATCTGCATTAGCCGTTACAATGCCTGGACGGCTATCTTCTAAGGAGGGTGTAAAAGCAATTTTTTTAAGAATGTATTCACCAGCTTCATGATTGGGGGGCAGATCCGCCCATGCGCGAATTGATTTTCCATCTTTTGCTGCAGGATTATATTTATATGCACTGATTTGTTTTCCGGAAGGTGTTTGAAACGTTAAATCGAGGGAGAACGTTCCAAGGCTGTCCATATTTTCAATTGGTACATCCATAACTATAGAGGTCTCACCACCCCTATTATTTTTCCTTCGGTCTTCAGACAAAGCCATCCGATTCACATCAATCCGCGTCGATGGAAGTTCAATTTTTGCTTGATGGTGGATAGAAATTTTTGCTGATGTTGTTGGATAATAAAATCGAGCAAGATCGTACTCATCATAATTGGGATCTTTTTCATTCAAAGGATTATATTTAACAACCACGCCATCTAGTTCAAAATCATCAGATCCTAATTTTTCTGGAAATCTGATTTTCATTAAAACGAAGGTTCTTTTTGCATTAACAATGCAACCTGACAAAGGCGCTAAAGCAGAGCAATCAATACTGTGGTAAACCTTTTTATCTACCTTTTTAGATCTCCATACTAAATTAATACTAAATTTTTTCGCTGGAACTTGTATCGGCAACATTACTTCAAAATATTCATCGTCCGTTGATTTTTGGGTGACGCGAATATTTTGTACGTCCAAAGGAGGCGCTGGGGTTTGAATAATTTTATTTTCGTCTTCTTCATTAGCTAATCCTGCAATTGCTACTTTTGCATCGGTATTTCCAAGAGCAACCGTTCGGACATTTCCAGCTCGATCCGTCAGCCTAATGCTGTGCACTCGATATGTATCAGAAAAAATATCTTTTGATTTTTTGGTCATACCAAACTCATAAATACCAAGTTTTGGATCCCGACATATATCGCCTTGCCCTGAAAGACAAATATCATGTCTGCCCCATCCGGACTCATCATTTTCACCTCTTAAGGTAACACTGATTTCTTTGACGCCAGAAATATCGTCATAAACGTCTTTCATATTTACTGTGATTGTAAGACCCTTCCATAATTTATTATCTTCTGTAAAATCTGTTGGTTTGCACGAGACACTGATATTTTCCACAATGGATTCGCCCCACCACCATGCTTTCTTTTTATATTTAGGTTCCCAAGTAGGGGCTGTGGTATCAGGGTTTTCAGATTCAATAAAAATTTTAGCATTAGAACTTGCTCGGGTTTGATAGGTAGTATCAAAAAATATTTTTTCCATAAAGTGATACTTATCTTTTGCAGTTGATTTTAATTTTTCAGGAAATTGAATATAACCCGCAAAATGTTCGGCAAAATCTTCATTAAAATTGGTTTTTGAATAATCTGAAATAAAACCAACTGGACCACTTTTAATAATAAATTTAGAGCCACTTTTTTCTTTTACCCAAGATAAATCGATAAAACTCTTCTTTAAATTCTCTGGAATATTTGTCCACAAAGCGTGTCCCAGCTCGTGGGAAAAATTATCCTCACCAGTAGCGCTCGAGTTAGTGAAGACCTCTTTCTTCATGCGAATGATTTGCGTCGATGTTGAATATTCTGCAATTATACTTTCAGCGGCAGGGAAACTATAATAATCGCTCATGCGAATAATTCTTTTTAAGGCTAAGCCTTTACGAATATTTATTGGTAAATCTAAAAAAACTTTTAGAATTGATACCAGTTCTTCGGACGTAAACTCTGTTTGCGCTGAATAATCTCGCTCGTTTTTATCCGGTGTTAGTAGAATTCCCATCCCCCCATGGATTAAATTTTTAAGTTGGTCTCGACTCAATAATATTTTACTAAGCTGTTGGAAAAGCGTATTAGAAAAAGCAATCTCTCCGACTTCTTCCATTCTGTTTCTATTTTTTTGTGGAATTTCTTCAATCGCACGAATTTGAATCGTATCGCCGGCATTGGCGGAAAACAGAATATGAGTACCAGGTTCTTTGCCATAAATATCTTGAACTAACTCTGGGCCTTTGCGTTCGCTAGCATATAAATAAAATGGTCCGATTGCTTGCGTGATTGCGAAATAAGAAATTAAATTTACCAGCATCGCATTATCAAAAAGTTTTTCAGTGCTTTTTTCGTCGGAAGCATAAGTCTCTTTGATAAAAACTTTCATTCTGGCAAGCTGTTGTAATAAATCACAGCGAGGAATTTTACTTAAACTCATTAGCATTGGGGTTTCTAATTCATTTTGTGTTTGCCACATGCCAGAAGCGTAATTCGCAGTTCCTTTAATAGGGTGCTCGTGCGCTGTCCAAAAAACAGAAAATCCAACAGCAAAAGATGTAAATAATATTAGAAATATCCGCATAATTATCTATCGGAAGTCACATGGAATTCATGATTACCTATCGCCAAAGGTCTAGTGACTTTTGAAAAAAGAGCACTGTTGGGCAGGACTGGAAGCCAGGCCTGCTACAGCATCGGAGACAAAATGCGAGCCAAGCCTTCGATGATGTCCTGAAATTTGTTAATTTTAAGTTTTGGGTGTGTCGATTGGGCGGCAAGTGCCAATATTTTTTCTTCTAAATCATGAACGAAGTTTTTTTCAAAAATCCAAATACCCAATTCATAATTTATAAACAAGCTTCGGATGTCTATATTTGCAGAGCCAATCAGTGCAGATTCTCCGTCGATTGTGACTAATTTTGCGTGAATCATTTTTGGGAAATAAAATATTTTAGCACCCTCGTGTTGCAGTTCACGAAGGGAGCTTCCTCGCGCAAGGTCCGTCATTGGATGATTGGATTTTCCGGGCACGATGATTTGCACTTCGACTCCTGACGCAATTGCCAAGGTAAGCGCTGTGATCAGGGCCTCATCGGGAATAAAATAAGGAGTCGCAATAAGAATTCTATTTTTTGCAAGATTGATCGATTTTAAAAGCCCGTCATAAATAGGGTCCTCGACTTTATCGGGCCCGCTGGAAACACGAACTACCGGAAAACCAGTCAGTGTTGTAGGCGAAGCATCAAAGCCTGTGCCCAATTTTTTTTCAGCTGCTAAAAACCAATCGTGTTTAAATAAATCAATTAGTGGGATCAGGATTTTTCCATCTAAGGCAAAAACAAAATCCTGCCAGCGATCTTTTTTGAAAGTTGGCCCCATGTATTCGTCAGCAACATTCATTCCACCAACAAAGGCCTTTGTTCCGTCGATGATAACAAGTTTTCGGTGATTGCGCAGATTCACGGATCCTTTCCATAAGGACGTCAGCGCTGGGGAAAAGACTTCAATCTGAAATTGATCGCGCAAATTTTCCGGCACGCGTGCAGAAATTTTGGATCCCCATGGCTGCCCAAAACCGTCTAAAAGCACACGGATCTTCACACCATTTTCTGCGCGATCAAGAAGGGCTTGGAAAATTCTTTTCCCAGTTTCATCCCATTCAAAGATAAAGGTTTCAAAAAGAATATATTCTTTGGCAGCCAATAAGGATTTTTCTAATTGTTCGAAAGCTTTTACACCATCATCGTAAGTGACAATATGGTCGCAAGTGCTTTCCGTGGCGTTGATGCGTTCCCAAAAACTTGCCCCACTAGGGGGCTTAAATTTTTCTTTTGAATTTGCAGTTTTGCGACGACCTAAAATTAAATACGCGGGGATTCCGATATAGGGAATGACAACAATCAGCGCAAGCCAAATTATGGCAGAGCCCGGGGCCCGTCGTTGCCGCAAAATGCTGGACGCAAACAGCATTCCAAAAACTGTCAGGACAATGCTCCAGATATGAAATTTAATGAACATAATATAATTTCATTTGAAACCCCGCCTAAGAAGTTATCTTTACGATTTGAAATTTAAATGTCAAAGCTATCTGCGAATCAAAACTGAAACCTGTGTTGATTCCATACCTTGCCAGTAAGACCAAATTGTCTCGGGGATGGTGGTCATAGTAATAGCTTTAGTTTGCCAATCTTAAGTTTATTTTATGGAAATCAATAAATCATTTATTTGCAAAAGTTATCTAACTTACTCTCGAGTTTTTTTTCATCTTTGCTATTTGCGAACTAAATAGACCTCCAATATTAGAAGAAACGGCGGGATTAATTTTATAGATCGGATCTTTTAAAGCCTCCGAAAAACTCTTGAGGCAAACTAAGCCAACTGGGCGTGCCAGAGCTTTTGTTTTTCAATCAAGCCACTTCCACATCGAACTCAAGATGCAGCCGTTCCGCTAAATCCATCAATTTGTCCACGGTATAAAGATCGATACGATATTTGACGATCTCGTTAATCCGGGATGGATCCACATTTAGTCTCTTGGCCAATTGCACTTGCGACATTTTGTGTTCAGTAAGGTAGATCACAAATTTTTCACAAAGTTTGTATTTAAGATGATCGGCTTTTGAAGCATTTTTTGGAAGCAATCGAGAGGGTTTAACTTTTGCCAACTTGGCTCTGATCACTTTTAATTCTTTTTCACTTGGAAAACCCATGATTAACTCCTTCTTTTATCTCGATATGCATTTACAACGCCAATATAAATCGCGTGATCTTCAAGTAATCAAATCAACCGATATTGCTTTTGTTCAAACTCAACTAAAGTTGCAAAATAAGAGTATCGATCTGTTTTTGTATCCGGCAATTCACGTCGGCCATCTAGTTCTTTGACCAACTTTAAAATAAGCTCATCGCTCATTGATTCCCGGTGTTTTTCTTCATAATGCGAATCAATCACAACCTGAACGATTTTAACTTCGTTTACGACAATCGGTTCAATGCTATATGCGCGCTGCTTTGGCTTCATAGGTAAAATATAGCAAATATTGCGAAATTTCGCAATATTAAAGATCGCTTTATTTGGAGACGAGCCAGTTTTACAGTGGGCCTGCGATCGAAGAAATCACTCCAGAAAGCAGTTCGATGACCTCATCGAACTGCTTTGACCTTCTAATTTGGTGGACCGACACCAATAGGCTTAAGTAAGCGCTATTGTCGATCGGCGGCATTTAGTTTTTCACGCAGTTCTTGCGGCAGTTTTGGCAGCTGTGATCTTGGAATCATAAATGTGGCTAGTTTAAATAGATCGATAAAAATACGGTGTTTCTGCGCCGTATTTTGTAAATAGCTGTGGCCGGAACTTCCACCGGTGCCAATTTTTTCGCCCAACATTCTTAAGGCCATGCCGGCATGTTTGGTTCTCCATAAACTCATGACCTCGTCGAGTTCCTGCAAGCGGGTCAACATTCGAAAGGGCAACTGCAGGGCTGCTTCTTCGCGGTATAAATAAATAAATAAGGCGGCTTGCAATGCTTTTGTATTCATTCGGAAATGTTCAGATTTTTCCGAAGCTTGAAAAAATAATTGGAAAGTTTTTTGCGCCTGTTCGAGGGAATCCAAGCCGCGTTTTTTTAAATCTTCATTCAAGGTTTTATTTTGACTTAAGGTCGAGCGATCTTGAGTCAGTAGATTTTCGACCGCAGTTTGATATTCTTTCCAAAAAGAAAATTTTTGCACCTGCAGATAGGGCGTTCGCTGCAACCATTTTTCCACTAAATCAAACAAACTGGGTTCAGAAATCGCCTGAATTGCAACCTGCTGGTCGTCTTTGCCCATGCTTTGCCAAAAAGGCCCTTTTTGAAAAGCCAACCTTTGTTCATCACTTAAACCCAATTTGATTTCGATCAGTCGAAACTGCAAACTTTGAAATCCTGATGCGGGATAAAGTGTGTCGCGGAAATCCAAAAAATCTAGTGGCGTCATGGTTTCTAAAATATCAATGGGTTCTAAGACATGTTGAAATATCTGGTGGATCCTGGCCATTCTGGTTTCGCAAATCCCTAAATCTGATTCAGGGATAAAATCTTTGCCCATCATTTTTAGAACAGAATTCAAATCAAACAAGATTTGTTGAAACCACAGTTCATAAACTTGGTGCACGGTTTTAAATAAAAATTCTTCGTAGGCGGGATTGCCGAATTCTTCGCTGCGCAATTTTTTTAAGGACAACAAGGTCGGGATGGATAAATAATCCGAATAACTAATGGGCGGGTATTTCACGAGCGATCTCCTTTAAACGTAGGACAAATTTTTGAATGTCATTTTCCGTGATGTCCCAGCTGATCATCCAGCGGCAAATCATTTCTTCTTCATCCCAAACATAGAAAAATGAATTTTCCCTTAAGGGTTTGATCCATGGCTGCGGAATTTTAACAAAGACGGCATTGGATTCGACCGGATAGCAGATCGAAATTTGCGGCAGATTTAATTTTTCAATTTCATTTTTTAAAACTTGCGCGCCGTGCAGAACGTGGCGGGCGATTTCTTCGTAAATTTCAAAATATCCCAAAAACTGTGCGGCGATAAAACGCGTTTTGGATGGCAGTTGGCCGGCTTGTTTGCGCAGCCACTTAAAATTCTTAGCCAGACCTGGAGTTAAAAAAACGACGGCTTCGCCAGCCAATAAAGAATTTTTTGTTCCACCAAAACTGACCACGTCCACTTTTAAATCCGTGGTTAATTCTTTGTAAGTTTTATTTAAGAACATGCAGGCATTGGTGAGGCGAGTGCCGTCGATGTGAATGAAAAGTCCTTTTTGTTTGGCCCACTGGCAAAGCTGTTTTAATTCTTCATACGAATAACAAGTCCCAAGTTCGGTCGGTTGGGTCAGGGAAAGAACCGTGGTCTGGGCATAGTGCTGATCGCCTTTGCGAATCCAATTTTTTTCTAAATCAGAAAGTTTTATTTTGCCGTCAGTTGTTGGCAACGGAATTAATTTGCCTGCCGAGAAAAATTCTGGCGCTGCACTTTCATCCACATTTAAGTGCGAGATATCCGAACAGAAAACACTTTCTGCTGGTTTCATCAGCGCACGCAGGGACAAACAATTTGCTGCAGTTCCATTGAAGACCCAAAAGATTTCTGATTGATCGCCGAAATGTTTTTTGAAGATCTTTTCTGCGGCGGCAGAAACATCGTCAACGCCATAGCTTGGGGCATGTTCTGAATTTACTTTTATAATATGTTCTAAAATTTTCGGATGGATCGGGGCGTGATTGTCGCTGCCAAAACCTTTCATGGTGCGCTCCAAATAAAATCTTCTACCAACAGTGCTGCCAATTTTGATGTTTGATCGGCAATATCCAGCGGCGGGGACACTTCGTAAATTCCCAAACCGCGAACATCAAATTTTTTCTGCAGAAATCGGATGGCATTGCGAATTTCTAAAGCTGAAAAACCCCATTCCCAAGATTGCGAACAGCCCGGCGCCGAACGACTGGTAATGCAATCAATGTCTAAACTGATCCACATTGGTGGTTTGCCCTTGCAAGAAATTTTTCTTTTTAAAAAATCAGGTAATTTGCCTTCGGGGATATCGTCTTTCCAGAAAAGTTTTGCGCCATGATCCTTAGCCCATTTTGCGTAATGAGGACTGTTGCATTGGGGTTGCAAGCCTATTTCCAAAAAATTAAATTTATCTTTCGAAGGCGAAAACTGTTCCAGTATTCTGCGAAATGGTGTTCCACTGGAAAATCCATTCAATGCCGGTCGCACATCAAGATGCGCATCAAAATTAATTATCCACGCAGTTTGTTTAGGATTTTTGCAAACATTCAAAAAAGCTTGAGCATCCGCGAAACCATAATCATGACCGCCACCCAAAGTGATAAGGGTTTGTTTCTTGCAAAAAATTTCTTCGGCTTTAAGGCTTGCCCGATCATGGCGTTCAGAAAGATTTCCTTGCAAAGAAATATTGCCAAGGTCTGCTAAAATATTTTGGGCATTTTTCCTGGGTGTCATCTTAAACAAGAATTCGCGAATTTTATCTGGGGCCAGGGCAGCGCCTATGCGACCGCGGCTTAGGGCAATGCCTTCGTCATCGGGATATCCGAGTAATACAAAGTTTGCTTTTTCCGGCGATGATAAAAGCTGCAACCACCGTTGATCTTCTGGGTCTGATTTCCATTTTTCCACTGTGAAATTCTTGCATTTGAAAATTCATCTTGTCACGCATATTACAGATCTTTTAAAATTTGCCCCAGGGTCTGAATGTGCAGCAATGGATGCTTGCCCAATTTTTCCAACATTAACTTTTGCGATGCTTGGGCGGGTGGAATGCCTTCGAATTGAATCATTCGGTCCAAAGCATTGGCCGAAGCAACGGCTATGACCAGCGGGTCCAATTGGCCTTCGCGCAAGTGATCGGGAAAACCTCCGCCGTTAATGCATTCCTCGTGTTGTAAAATTATTCGCGTCACCAAAGTGTCGAAATGTTTATAGTGCTGAATTTTAGTGGCCCCAGATAAAGGATGCTTTTTATATAAAATCGATTCTTCGGCGGTAAAATCTTGCGGAGATTTATTTACGGAAAATTTTAGATCGGCATGGCCAATATCATGCAACAAGGCCCCTAGGACTAAGTGCGAATGCAACTTTGGATCGCCAATTTTTAACTTTTGTGCCAAGGCCAAAGATAAAGTGGCGGTATTGACACCGTGATGTGCCACCGAGTGATCGGGATTTTCTGTGCGCAGCATGGGAATAATTGCCAGCAGTTCATGTTTGGACAAAAACTGAGTGAATTTTTCGGCTTGGTTTTTGGCAGTTTGATATAAGCTTTCGTCTTGTGGGTGGTCAAAAATTTCTTCGATCTGGGATTGCTGTTGGCCGTGAATAATTTGCGTGCGGATGCTCATGTCTTTGCCGGCTTTGTCATCGAAGGCCATATTTAAATTGGTTTCGATATAGTCGCGGTAAGAATTTTCTTTGTCCTTTAAGATAAACATCTTTTTTAAATTCTTACTGCGCAGTCTAGTTAGGCGTTCGCCAACAAAGTTTTCACCTTGTCTTAGGTAGAGAATCATTTTTTGATCAATTTTAATATAGACGTCGAACGAGATTTTTTGGTCGCCGCGCAGGGTATTTGTGCGAATTGGTAAGTAGTCCATTGCATGTCCCGTCAAGAAAACTTAAATTAATATTATGAGCGGATCAGACCCAAATCTTAACATCATCGATGGATTTGTAAAAGAATCTATTGTTATCATCGACCGAGGCCAGGGCTTGCTGGATAAATTCAATGATGGCGAGGGCTCGGAAAAAGATCTGATTGAATTTGCCAATCTGGTGGATCGAATTCTGGGCGCTGCGCAAAATTTGCGGTTGGTATCGCCAAAACATCAGCCGGCCTTGACCATCATTGCTGACGTTGCAGCCCTGTGCAAAGCCTTGGGTTACCGTGCTGTGATGATTTATGCTTTTCAAGATTTAGTGAATCTAACCGCCAATTTTTTATTGGACGCCACAGATCTAATCAAAGAACTTTTATCGAAAATTTCTGAACCAGCAGCAAGTTTAAAAGACGAAGTGCGCAATATATTACTGGAAAGATTACGTTGGATTAATAAAGTTCACCAAAAAATTTCTACGGAAAATAAATCCTTTGATTCGGAAAAACTGAAGCAGCAGGACATTGACGAACTGATGAAAAAGTTGGGGTTAGGCTAGACCGGGCCTTGATTAGACGCATACCTATTGACCGAGCATTTTCTGAACTTTAGGATTTTCCTATGATTACAAAAATTCGCATTATTTTATTTGCCGGTTTGTTTATTCCCCTGACTAGCATTGCAGTCAAAGTGGTCGAGCAACGGCCTATTCGAAAAATAGATGCCGAAGGCTGCTTGAAGGCTTTGCCGATCAAACTAAGCAAAACTCAAAAAATTCGTTTGTGCAAAAATAGTAATTTAGATGCGGTGGAATGTTTTAATGCTGCCACCATTCGAATTTCTGATGATCAGAAAATCGCACTGTGCTCGGACGGTGGCACAGTTAAAAATGTTCACTGTTATGATGATGCTTCGATCAGTTTAGAAACAGATGAGCGCATCGAACTTTGTCGGAATCAAAAATAAATTTTACTGAAGCGCATCCATGCACCACTGTGCTAGTTCTGACAGCCGGTCATCTTGCAGCCAAAGACCAACTTCGGGCTGTAGGCTTTTAATTTTCCGATTTCTTATAACGATCAAACTATTTCGGCGCAGGCCAAAGGGTCCTGCACGCAGCATCGGACTGGCTGAATATTTTTTTTGAATCTGCTTTCCCGAGGCAGTTAAGAAAAATCTTAATTCACTTTCAAGTTCTGCGGCTTGGGTTTCCTTCATGGGCAATAATAAATCTGTCATTAAATTGGCATGCTGTTTCTGATTCCATGGACAAACGGTTTGACATAAATCGCAGCCGAAAAACCAATCGCCGAATTTTTCGCGCAATGCGGGCGGCGGAACTTTACGCGATTCAATGGTCCAGTAACTGATGCAACGATCGGTGGTCAAAGTTCGATTTTCATTAATAGCTTGGGTGGGACAAATTTCTACGCAGCGAGTGCAGGTTCCGCAAAAATCTTTTGTAGGCATTTCAGCAATTTCGCAATCCCACGAGGCTAGAATTTCCCCCAGCAAAAATAAACTGCCTTTTTTGC
>JBBQHD010000097.1:0-10792 GCA_038323665.1 Bdellovibrionales bacterium | reverse complement strand
ATTCACAAACAAATCTTGCTGGGAAAAACGAATTCCCAAATGTTTGTCCATCACCGCCGACAGTAAATGCAATCGTGCCTGATCGAAACCGACAGCAGTTCGGCGGGGCATCGCCATCGGGGTTGAAACACTCAGCGCTTGAACTTCACACAAAAACGGTCGGGTTCCTTCCATCGAAGCAAAAATCGCGGAACCCACTCGTTGATCTTCGCGTTGGGATAAAAATAATTCTGACGGATTGGAAACTCCGCGCAGACCTTTTTGATTCATTTCGAAAACACCCAGTTCGCCCACCGCGCCGAAACGGTTTTTCAGTGTTCGCAGCAAACGGAAATCGGATTGCGTATCGCCTTCGAAAAGCAAAACGCAGTCCACCATATGTTCTAAAACTTTGGGGCCGGCCAGGTTTCCTTCTTTGGTAATATGGCCGATGATCAAGACAGCGATGTTTTTTTTCTTGGCAAAATTCATCAGTTGGGCTGCGCATTCGCGCACTTGGGAAACAGATCCAGGCGCAGATTCCAGTTCTGGTAAATAAATAGTTTGAATGGAATCCACCACCAAAATATCTGGTTTTTCTTTTTCCGCCAGTTGAATAATTTCAGGCAAAGAATTTTCTGCAGCAATTAAAATATTGGCAGATTTAATTCCCAAACGATAGGCACGGGACTGAGTCTGTCCAACACTTTCTTCCGCCGAGGCATATAGGATTTTTTTCTGAAACGAAGCTAAACCACCAGCCATTTGTAAAAGCAAAGTGCTTTTACCGATGCCGGGGGCGCCGCCCAATAAAACAAAAGAGCCTTCGGCAAGTCCGCCGCCCAAAACGCGATCGAGTTCTTCGGAATTGGTGGCAAAACGAGGCATAATGGTTTCTTCGATTTCTTGATCCAAACGAACCGCGCTGGATTTATTGGATTCCACCCAGCCCCGACCAGTGGACGGAGGTGCAGTTTTTTCTTCAACATAAGAATTCCAGGATCCACAGTCCGAACATTTGCCTTCATAGCGTGCTCTTTGCGCACCACAGTTCTGACAAACAAAAATAGTTTTAGATTTCGATTTCATATTACCGATGAGATACCATTGTTGTATTGCCTGGGGGAAGTTGTTTGCTACGTATCATATTTTTCATAAATATCATTTTTTTTTCCATAGTTTCACAAAGTGCCAATCCGGATGTCGAAGTGGAACTGAAAAAAGCTCTCGATTATCAGCAGAAGCAAAAACATGACCCAGCCCTAGATCTGTTTGCTTTGATCCTGCGTTCGCCAGTCGAATCTCACAAAGGACTTACGGACTATATTTTGTATTTCCAGTCAGTATCGCAGATGGAAAAAAAGCAGTGGAATCCTGCATTGCAAAGCTTAAATGAAGTCTTAAAAATGAAACTCAATCGCGATCTGCAGCGCAAAGCCTATTTCGCCAGGGGCAAAGTCTATTTTCAGTTAAAAAATTACCCAGCGGCACGAAAAGATTTAGTGGCTGCAGAAAAAAGTTACCGCGGAAATTTAGATTATCCTGCGGTGCTTTTTACTTTGGGAACTGTTGAACAAACTTTGGGGCTGCAATATTGTGTTCGTCTGAAAAATTTATATGAAAATTTCCCAACCTACGATCTGGTAAAAAACTGGTCGGTCGATTGGTCTCAGGAAAAATTTAACGAGAAAACAATCGCCTGCAATTTTCCACTGCAAGCAGTGAATCATCGTTTTTTAACTTTGATTTTATTGGGCTTGGAAGAACAGGCCGATAAAGAATTCAAAAGTTATTTGCCTAAATTAAAAAATGAAAAAAAATCAGCGGCACTGGAATTCACCATTTCATTTCTAACCCAAATGCACCGTTGGGATGAAGCCTTGGCCGAAGTTAAAAAATTAGAAGAAGCCGAAGCACTCAGCGCCGAAATGTATCAAACCGTTGCCTTTATTTTCGCTCGCAAGGCGCAGTGGTTGGAAGCAGATCTGGCTTTGCAAAAGTCCTATCAGCTGACCAGCAAGCAAAGTCAGAAAAATCGCTTGGTCTTCCAACGAGGTCTGTGGGCCTTGCAACGCGGGGCTTGGGATGAAAGTTATAATCATTTTACTCAATTAATTAAAACCTCCAAAGTCGCTTTTCAAAGAAATGATTTTTTATGGTGGCGAGGTTGGGTTTCTTATTTGCAAAATCATTTCCCCGAAGCCCGCGAAGATTTTGAAAATCTTAAACACAGTTCGAACAACCCCAATTTGCGAATGAAGTTAGATTATTGGCTGGCAAAAATTGATTTAAAAGAAGGAAAAATTGCTGATGCAGCGATTAAATTAAACTTGGTCGCCAGTGATCCGCAGAAAAGTTATTATGCACTGCTTGCGGAAACTCATTTAAAAGAGACTGGTCAGACTAAGCAGCCCGAAGTTGCGCCAATTGCAGAAAAACGCAAAGTAGCTTCTTACGCATCTTTTTCTATTTTTGCAGATCGTCCCTTGGCAAGTTGGGACAGTGATTATCAAGAGCTCAGCGAAATCGAAGAACCGATTGGGCAAGCTCAGGATGAACAAGAAGGCTTGTCGGAATTCGCGCGACTGCGACCAGAAATTGAAAATATGAATTCGGAAAAATTAAGTTTACTGATTGGCAAAGCCAGAATTTTATCGCAGCTGGGTTTGGTCAATGAAACTCGTTGGGAATTATCGCTGCTGGAAAATCAGCGGAACTTGGACAAAATGAAAATCATCGATTTTTACGACAAACTTGGAATTTATCACCGAGCTTCTTCCCTGGCGGAAGATCAAACCACGCAAGGTTCCAATAACTCGATTTGGAAATACGCATTTCCCAGGGCCTTTGATAATTATGTGATGGCGGATTCTAAGAAAAATAATGTTAAACCAGAATTTGTTTGGGGCATAATGAAAGCCGAAAGCAGATTCAATCCTTTGGTGACATCCCCCGCCGGAGCGCTCGGCCTGATGCAGATTTTGCCCAAAACAGGTCGGCGAGTATCGACGGAAGCCTTTGCGTATCCAGATCTGCTGATGCCTAAAAAAGCCATCGAACTTGGCACCAAGTATATCGATCGACTTAGCAAAAAATTCTCACAAAGCTGGCCGTTAATGGCAGCTGCTTACAATGCAGGACCGCACCGAGTGCATGCCTGGCTGATTGCCTTCCCCAATTTGAGTTATGACGAGTGGATTGAACAAATTCCCTTTTCGGAAACCCGAACTTATGTAAAAAGAGTGATTAGAAACGCATGGATCTACAGCAATCTTTATCAACTGGACAAATATGATTGGAACTATCTGGCCCAAAAAATCCCCGTCACTGGGGATGCAAAGCTTACCCTGCAAGAATTCTGGGATTAGTTTTGTTTCGCAGTTTGTATTAAAGTTAAGTTGCTTTTATTTTTCTTTGAATTGCCTGACGTATTTTTTTCTAAAACTTCTGCCCGGTCGATACATCGAAGAAAACGGATTTGCCCGGGGATTCCAAACGGGATTTGCGGATTTCGTCATGAATAATTTTAAATTAAATTACGGATTGTCCTGGTCGCATCCAGGCACAGAAGTGACAGCATTGATCGCGCAAGCTTTTAAAAATACTTTTTTGCTGAACTTAATTTGCCTGATGGTGGTTTTTTGGGGCGGCCTGTTCCTGGCCTATGCGGCTAGTTATACAAAGCCGCATACCAAAAAGATTTTCAATTTTGTCATTTTACTGCTGATTTCCATGCCGGTTATTTTAATAACCCCGAGTTTAATTTTGCTGTTCAGTTTTTATTTAAAGCTGTTGCCGGCACAGGGGTTGATTTCCCCGATGCACTATATTTTGCCAATATTTTGTTTGTCCCTAAGGCCCATGGCGATTTGGGCGCATTTAAATAAAAATTTTTTTCTAGAATTTAAATCGCAGCCGCAATATTTATTTTTAAAAGCCAAAGGCATTTTAAAAACCCGAATAATGTTCCGGCATTTATTTCCCCAATCCATCATTCAAGCCTGGGGAGGTTGGATCGGCCTGTGCATTCAGATTTTGCTGGGAAATTTTATTATCGAAATTTTATTTTCCATCCAAGGCTTAGCTTTTCGCATCGTCGACAGCATGCAATCGCGGGATCTGCCCATGCTGTCGGGTTTAATTTTATTTTCTGGGATTTTGATCTACGCGATTCATTTATTTTCGAATTTTGTGGCTGGCCGCTTCGATGCGCGAACGGCGAGTTTGGTGAGTTAGGTGGACTTATTCGCAAAAAAAACTCGGCCAACAAGGCCAAATCGAACCAGAGCCATTCACTTCCTGCGCCGGTATTAAATAAAAATAAGTCTAAATTACAAAATCCTTTCGCTAAATAGCAATGTGACCATTCAGCAAAATTTTACGAGATAAATCTCGCTACTGTTCTATTGTGCAAGTTAACGGAAGTCTCCACTTGGGGTAAGCGCCCTCATTGATGGTTAATGTCGAGGATGTAAACGGGCCCTGTAGAACCCAAGGCAAATCTACCTCAATTCTCGAATTCAACTTCGGGCTCGAATTCCAGCCATAATATGAACCTACGTACTTTGTTATATTGAAGTCATATTTATCATTGCGATCGATAACAACTTCGCCAGTGCCTATTTGCTTAGGACCATTAATCCTAAAATTTGCTGCTATATAAAGTTTTTCATTACCATTTACGGCATTGGTAAGACCCTCGCCTTTGCACAAAATTGGTTTTGAAAATATATCGAACAAATAATTTGGGAATTGCGATGTCATAAACGGGGTCATTGTCTTACGAATTGGTTCTGATTTAAGAAGCTCGGCTACTCGGACCAAGGTCATTAATCCAAGACTCAGCCGCGATTCTCTAAATCTGTCGTTGCGTAAGAAAAGTTCACCCAATCTCTTTAAAAATCCAGGATCGATAATCAGCGGTGATTGAATCGGGCTTTGATCACGACTAGAAGGATGGTGGATTCGGTAGTAATAATCAGTTGAATCAGGAATAAGCGGGCAATCATATTTAAAATCCAATGCACACAGAAGCGTGCGAGTTAAATATTCGTCAAAAACAGGAAGCACACCTGAATTTGTTTCCAACTGCCCCAGAATTATTCTTTCTGCTAAAAAGAATTTCGTATCAATTTCGATTTCGTCCTTAGAATTTAAATAGCCGTAAATACGACGAGAGATTTCATTTGGTGCAGGCGGTGCTTTTTTGATTTCTGCATCGTATATTGCAGCAATTTGACCCAAGAACAGACGCAAATTTTGCTGTTTCTCTTCTGGAATATTTTTTTCTAATCGATTTAAATATTCTTTTTCAAAAGCGAGAACATATTGCTGTGCAAGATCCTTCGGCATCTCATTAAATACAGAAGGCGCCAAATACTCCGCGCCAGAGATACGGCCTCGAGCATGAGTCCAAATTAATATTTTACAATCAGAGCGGTGGTATCCGATTCTGTAATACACAGGCATATCTAAACAAATTTTGCTATTTCCATCTAGGTCTTCAACCAAATCTAAAGTCTTTTTCACTATGTTTTGAAAATTCGCAGGATTGGATAGGTAGGGCATAATGTGTTCCGGAACCAAATTGCCACGGAAATTATCTGACCAGGATGTTTTGAAAAGTGCCGCCTCGGCATCTTCGGGGTTCAAACTTAGACGTTTAAACCAAGAAAAATAATTATAGGGTCTTTCCATTGCAGCAAAAAGGCAGCTCTTAGCTAAACGATCATCAGGACTAAGTAGCTCGACAATGACCTTGTAATCGCCTGTGGAACAAAGTGTCCCCAGATCTTGCAGTGAGTTTTCGTAGTATTTCTTAATAAGCTTAGCATAAGTTTTAAAATAAGATTCCCCTGCGCCCCCATTAACCACCGCACTTTTCCAGCATTCAACCGGGTCAAGTTCGAAAAGTTTTGTTCGGGTTTCCATATCATATTTATTTCCATATTTTTCAAACCGGCACATCCACTGACTAAGATTTCTTTCTTGAACTAATTTTTTTGTAAGATTTAAATCCAATTCGAAAATTCCGATCGAAGGAATTTTTGAACTATCTATGGCTATGCGTGAAATGCATTCGGTTAAATTCAAACCGTAGCCATTAATAATTTTTCCCGCAGCTTCTTTGCTGGGCATTTTAATTTTTTCGCAAATATCCCCACTTGCTGGAATATTCTTGGGATCCTTAAACCATGTCGCAGCAAGATCTGTGATCCCAGCGGTGACAAGTTCTTTGTCAATCACATTGAATTCTTCTTTCAATAGACTTTGCATCAGTGCATCTGTGACTGATCCAGAAAGTTTAGCCAGATAAAAAAGTTTGGAATATTCAAATCGAACGGAAGCTTGTAGTAATTTATCAATCGCAGCACCACAAGGTTTGGGGTCCATTCCAAATGAGATCAGGCGATCAATGTCTGAAGTAGAAATCGAAAGACTTCTTTCGTTGTAAAATGCACTGCACTGGGGGACTGCAAAGAATTTTTTCTCGACTCCCGCTAAGTATTGAACAGTAGCTGCTAAATCCAGTTTAGTGTCTCGGTTGTAAATAAAGCTTTTCAGAAGCTGTTCACTGCCAAATCGGTTCTGTTTTGCCAAAAGCGAAAGAGCTTCTGAGAATTTTTGAGGTTCTAATTGGAATTGAAAACTTTTATCAATTAATGGGAAGACCGCAGGGGCAGGAAGCTTTGAAAATAGAGCAGGGATCGCCGCACTAAGTGGAATTTTTCCCTGTGAAACTATTGAGCTGAATAACCGATTAAGTTCACGAGTGTCACCGAAAGTTCTATCGACAAAATAAATCCATGCCTCTGGAAATAGCGTAGCAAGCTTTATATGAAATTGGTCTACGTGCTGTATGTTTTCAGGCTTCGAATAATTTTGATTTCGAAGTTTTTCTAGATTGATTAAAAAGATTTGTTCAAAGTGACCATTGGCATCCAAAAGCATGCCCTTTTCGACGTACAGATCAATCAATTCTAAATCGAAGGGACTGCCCCGATTCAGCTGACAGTAGAACGCAATTTCTAACAGGGTCATAGGCTGATCTGATTCAAACTTATAAAGCTTTTTAAGATCCAATTTGTCTCGGTTCAAGAATTCTCGAATCAAGGAACCGAAACCATCTCGAACTGCATAGACTTCATATTCATACTGGTTTTTATCTTTGGCTTTGATCGAGTGAATAAAATAAAGATCTGCAACAAGAGCCGCATCACCAGCTTCCCACGCAAGATCCACTACAAGTTTTTTATCTAATCCGAAGTCATAAAATAATTTTGCGTATTCGCGATTTTTCTTTGGTTCTTCCCGAATCATGCTGTAAAGAGATTTCCCACGTTTATCAGTTGCAAAAACCCGCGAAAGATTGTCTTTCCCGCCGGCAGGGTCGATCAACATTTTGATGGCTTCGATATTTTGCTTTTCTAAGGCAAAGGTCTGGTAGTTTCTTCCTTCGTACTGCGCCAAATTCACACACTCGGGGTGTGCTGCCAAGAATGTTTTTAGTTCTGCGTGATTGAATTCATCAATATAAATAAAGGGTTTTAAACAAGTAAGCTCAGGTTTTAAATTGAGATCAATATCCGTCAATAGCTTAATGAATGGGCTGGACGACGGCTTTGATTTTGCCTGGGCCGGATTACTGAAACAAAAATTTTGGATTAGAACCACAAATAATATAAGACGCATGAACAACATTACATACCTCCAAGGAAAAATAAGTTTCGAAGGAATATTTGCTAAAATCAATCTGCTTAGTGTTTAGCGCAATGACGTGACGCTTCCTCATGAAGCATCCATCGGAAAGCCTTACCAGACCTTGCTGAACAAAGTTCTTAAAGGCGCTGCATTTTTAAAAATGGAAGAAGGCGATCGTTTGGATCGAATAGAACGAGAACTCGAGTGTTACCAATATCGGAAGAAACCTTCAACCGCTTCGACAACTCCGAATTGGCTTAAAAAATCTTTGATTTGCTTTTTGACTTGGTCCAAGTCCCGATCAGATTCGGGACTTCTATACATATTTTGCTTCATATAGACTACATAATCTTCCAAATAGACTTTTAACAGTTTCATATTTTCTGGGCTTGCACTCTTGATCTGTTCTGCATTTCCTAAGATTGCTTCAAATTGATCTTTGATCAAAGTGCTGTCTGAAACTATTTGCAGTGTGTTGCGTGAAAACTGTAACCATGAACGCATTTCATAGTTTTGCATAGGTCCCTGTTTCAATCGATGCATCATTGTTTTGAACATAACCGACATTTTATTCACAATTTCTTGATCTGCTATCTTTGGTTTATCTGAAAAATATAAATGCAATACAGAAAGATAATGATGGATTAAATTCTTTTGAATGATTTTTTGTTGTTCATTCAGCTTGTCGCTTTCTTCTATTAATTTTTCCATATCAGTTAACCATTTAAATAGCACAGTGCTTTCTGCATAACTTAAGCGCCGAGCAAATTCATAAAAAATATTAACAAAGGCTTCTTCCACTTTTTCGTGGGATTTATTTAAGCTCGAGTAAATAAAACTTTTCGCTTCCCTAGATACTAAACTTTCTCGCAAACCCTTGACCAAAACTTGCAAGCTTTCGGCATACTTCATAAAACCGGGAACATTCTGAAATGCATAGGCACTTAAAAATGGCGTGCCAATTTCAAGCAGGTGAGAATTTAATTCGCGTTCACTGAGTTTTGATTGGGGCAATTTAATCGCTGTCTCGTTCAATGAAAAAGCGTGATTAATCTCGGGAATTTTTCCAGATCTAAAGTGATACGCAAGGATGATTTTTTGAATGTGCACCCAATTTTTCTGATAGGGCTTGGACTGATTGTTTGCAAAAAAATCACGAACTGAAGGCAAGCAGGACCCAATAAATACAGGCAATGCGCGTTCAAACTTCTTTCTTAGGATCTCTTTTGAATCATCGACCGAGGTAATTCCAAATCTAGCCTTCAACTCTTTTGCAAATACAGCATAGCGGTCTTCGCTTAAAAATTTAATCGCTTGATCTATATCTTGCAAAAAATAGCTTATTCTTAAGCAATCATCTGCAGGTCTGAATTGGTTCCTGACCCCTGAAACAGCGGATCCCGATTCAGATTTCATTAATTCGGACAATAGGAGGCTACTACTTACGGAATCGAATATTTGATCTAAACCTTCATAAGAATTGACCGAAAAACCCGCTTGGGATTTCGCTTCTTCAGAAAATGCTTTGGTTCGATTTAATAGATTTGCATACAACAGATCATTGGGATCAGGATTTGCATTTTCTTTTTCCAATTGCGTCTGCAATTTTTTACTAAAACCAGCAATGCCAGGAATAACTCCACCTATCTCAATAGACTGTGGGACTACCAACTGCTCGATCCGCCCCTTAGATATTATGACAGGCTTTTTCACAGCCTTAAGAATTTCCTTCGCGTACACAGCTAAAAAGTCGTTGGGAACTTCGGCATTATCTATTCTTATGAAGACTTGTCCTGCCCATGTCAGAGGCCCAGCATTTCTATCTTTGTTAAATTTATCCACTATCGGTAAGCGCGTGACAAGATACTTGAATTGGGCTGTGGGATTTTTTTCATCCAGTGCACCTATAAACTCTACTTTGTCATTTCCCAATCTGATGTATTCTGAACATAAATATTCTAGCAGATGTTGATAAAATTCAGGATCATATTTTTTTGCGTTTATCAATAACATGGATTTGTTTATTAAAAAAACTTCTGGAGCTCCGTCCATTATGAAACTTCGCTTATCAGATTCAGACATATTCTGATATTTGCTTTTTACCGCTAGAACATAGGCTTTAAATATTCGTTTCGCATAAATACTTTCAGAGTTATACTGTCCTAAACCTAAGATAAGTTTGCGAATACTATCATTCTCTATCAGATCATTTTTCATTTGAGGTAAATATTTTTGAATATGCAAAATAATATCGTCCGTAAATAATTTTAAAAAGTCGTCTTCATATCCCGCAAAGGACTCAATGGTTTTAAGGAATCCTCTGGAAAACTCTGCCCCATTCGAAATGGCAGTTGCAAAACCCGCTCTTCCATATTTTTCAGCATAGGCACGTAAAACCCATTTATTAGGGACGCGTAAGTGCTGATAAACTTTTTCCCAGTCTAAGAACTGAGTGTTTAGATGTTTAAGCAATCGATCTTTGATTGGTAAACTGATTCTATACCCCTCCATCTTATTTGAATAAGTGTGCCACAGCTCTTCATTCCGCAAAGCTGATAGACCACTAAGAAACTTTTCGAAACGCGAAGATCTAAGATGCATTAACCAGCTTATTGGGTAACTTTCTTTATTATAAGCTATTTTACTAAGTCCGCCTTTCACATGTTCAACAGCGCCCAGTTTCCCACCTTCATCTATCATCTGCACTTCTACTTCGGGAAGAGTTACGAACGGCAGTATATCTCTGAAAAAGTTATAAGAATCATCCGAATTTGCATATTTACTTATTAGCTGCATTTGAACCTGCAGATTGGGATTTTTCTTAAAAAATCTATATAGGCAATCTATCCAAGCATCATACACTTCACTACACATTTTTAAACTCAGTTCAATTTCTTTAGCCGTCGAGTAAATGCTTTGGGTCTCTTCCGTCGCTTTCTTAAGCGAATCTGATTTTCTTTGATCCGCATCAGTTCTGTCTAGCTTTTTCCTGGCCGGACTTTTAACGCAAAGTTTTAGTGTATAGATTTCATTCGATCCCCAACATTTAAAGATTTTCTTTGTGCGCGGGCCATTTCAACTTTAGTCCGTCGTTCATTTAAAACTTTTTGTC
>JBBQHD010000096.1:0-10868 GCA_038323665.1 Bdellovibrionales bacterium | reverse complement strand
AATCCAAATGCTGCCGGTGTTCACAACCAACACCAATTCACCCCCGTCGCGGTTAAGGATGATTTCGGTACGCGGGAAAATACGCAATTTGGTGCCTTTGAATAATTGCAGTTCGGCTTCGGAATCTTCGCTGACCAAAATAGTATCGGATTCAAAAATGGCCGCACGCTGGTTCAGGGCAAGACTTTCGACACGGCTATCACCCACAGAGTGTTTAATTTCAGTGATTCCCACAAGGGGCAGCAGCCATGCAACCGAAGATCTACTTTGCAGATCGGTGGTCGGACGAAAATAAAAAAAGGAGCCTAAAATGATAAGAACAACTAAAATGAGAAATTTGTTTCTCATCAGATTTAAATCCTAATTATTTCGTGGGGGCTGGTGCGGGATTGGCTGCAGGGGCGACGGGAGCAGGATCGGCGGGTGCCGTCATTTTTGCTGCGGGCATTTGATCGATCACGCTTTTCGAATTCTGCGAAAGGTAATAAGTCAGGCTCAAACAAGTAGCGGCAAAGGTCACTGCCAACCAACGGGTCATTTTAGCCGCCAGGGTTTGGGCTCCGGTTGCGCCCAATAGTGAGTTCGACCCACCGCCGCCACCGATACCCAAGGCAGCGCCGCCTTTGGAGTCCTGAATAAGGACCATAATGATTAAAAGCAATGCTACCAATAAATGAACAACTAATAATAATGAAATCATGTTCAGAACGTGACGTGGGAAAGTTTTTTTGTCAATGCTAGACAGTGGCATTAATAGTTTTTGAAGGTTTAGATGGGTCGGGCAAGACAACGCAGCTAAAAAAGCTGGCGGAATACTTGCGAAATCAAGGTGAACAGGTGATTGAAACCGGTGAACCCGGCGGTTCGCGCTTGGGCGATGAGCTGCGCCAAATCCTATTGCGCAAGCACGATGAAGCCTTCAGCCCTAGGGCCGAGCTTTTAATTTACGAAGCCATTCGGTCCCAGCATGTCGATCAAAAATTAAAAAAATATAAAAATACTGCAACCTGGGTTTTGTGCGACCGTTTTGCTGCCAGTTCCCTGGCCTTTCAATCTGCGGGCCGCAGCATTGATCCCAAAGATGTCGAATGGTTGAACCAATTTGCCGTGCAAAAATGCTGGCCTGATTTGACCGTGCTGGTGGATACGCCAGTTGCAGAATGCCGCAAACGCAGGCTGCAGGGACGAGGCACAGAAGACCGCATCGAATCAGAAAAAGATGATTTTCACGAACGGGTCAGGACATCTTTTCTAGACCAGGCGCAAAAAAACAATTACGGGCCTTGGTTGGTTTTGTCGGGTTTACAGGCGCCGGATCAATTGTTTGCCGAATTACAAAGTGAACTGCGCAAACGAAAGTTTTTAAAATGAGCCAGCGATTCTTAGATCTGTTGGTCGAACACAATTCTTTGATTGAAAATTTGTCTGTGGAATTAATAGAACCAAAAACCAGCGCCAGTCTGTTGTTTTTTGGCGAAAATGGAATCGGCCGCGAAACTTCCGCCATGACCTTGGCGCAAATAATTTTGTGCGATTTGCAAACCGGTTGTGGTCAGTGCGGTTCTTGCGCCCGCGTGTTTAAAAAAGCCCATGAAAGTTTGTTGATCATCGAAGCAGAAACATCTTCCGGAATAAAAATCGATCAAATGCGCGAAGTGCGAACTTTCTTATCCCGACAAAGTTGGCAGAAAAAACAAATTGTGCTGATCAAAGAAGCGCAAACTTTAAATTCCGGTGCCGCCAACGCGATTTTGAAATCCTTGGAAGAACCACCCGAAGATTGCATTTTTATTTTGCTGGCTCCGAATCCGGGAAGCTTACTGCCCACGATTCGTTCGCGAGTCAGGGCCTTGTTGTTTAAGCCTTTGACGGCTGAAGCCTTGAAAACTTTGTGGCAAAGAAATTTCCCCACTGCATTCCCGCAAAAACTGCTGCCCCTGTGCAATGGCAGTTATGAAAACTTAGTGGCCTTGCACGAGGCCGAATTGCAAACCAGTTCAGCCTGGCAGGATTTATTGCTGCAATTTTTAGAAAATCCAGATTTTTTAGTCAGCTCGTGGCGAGAAGAGTTAAAAGAGCGCGCAGTCGCCGTCGAGTTTTTTGCCCAAGCCCTAACTTGGATTCACCAGGCTTTGAAAGCACAAGTAAATCCTGAATTTTCAGCGATTCCTCGATTGCAAGCAAGGTCCCCAGAAGAATTGGATTATTTGTTTAAAAAAATTCTAAAAATCCATCAAGAAATCAAACAATCCCGCGATTCAGTTTTGGCCTTAGAAGGAATGTGGGTGGAAAACCGCAATCAATCCTGGGGCATGCAATGAGTTATTGGATCGACGTTCATGCGCATTTAAATATGCTGGAAGATACACCGGCAGAAACTGTGAAAAAATCTTTTGCCGTCGGCGTGGAAAAAATCATCACCATCGGCACAGAGCCAGACGATTGGGATTTTGTTTTGCAGCAGGCAAAAACTTTTCCCGGCCAAGTGTTCGCAACCTTGGGTTTGCATCCGCACAGTGCTAATTTATGGACAGATGAATTGCGCAGTCGCATGCAGAAAGATTTAAAAACCCCAGGCGTTGTGGCCTTGGGCGAAATGGGTTTGGATTGTTATCGCAACGAATGTCCACTTGCCGATCAGATCCGTGCATTCGAAGAACAACTAGAAATCGCGGCACAAAATAATTTGCCGGTGGAAATTCATACCCGGGATGCCGAAGAACAAACCATAAATTGTTTAAAAAAATTTTCTGGCCGTGTGCGCGGAATCATTCACTGTTTTACCGGGACGCAGTGGTTGGCGGATCAAGCACTGGATATTGGATTTAATATTTCCATCAGCGGGGTCGTCACTTTTAAAAATGCCGAAGCCCTGCGCGATGTTGTGCGCAGGACGCCGTTGGACCGAATGCATGTCGAAACCGATGCTCCGTTTTTGGCGCCAGTGCCGATGCGCGGGAAAAAAAATGTTCCCGCTTTTGTTGTGCATACGGCTCAGTGCGTGAGTGAGCTGAAAGGCGTAACGCTTGCGCAGTTGCAGACCCAATGTTTGGCGAATGCTCAGCGGATGTTTCGAATTTAGTCTAATGCCGTTTAAGTTAAGCGATTTAAATTACCAATCAGGATTAAATTAATTTTTAAATTTACAAGTGCAGTGCCTAAATCAGATAGGGCGCTTTCCACAAAACGCGGGCTCCTGCCCTCCAACGACCGCCCAGTAGGGCGGGCGCCTCCGGCTTCGTTGAGGTATTTGCGGAAAACGCCCTATCTGATTTAGGCACTGCACTTGTAAATTTAAAATTAATTTAATCTTGATTGGTAATTTAAATCGCTTAACTTAAACGGCATTAAACTTTAGCTTTGTCAGAATTAGCTTTGCTGGAAATCTTGATTGATTCTATATCTAGTGCCGCGTCCTACGCCGTCGGCCACAATCAATTTATTTTTTACCAGATTTTTGCAGTGAAGTTTTAGGGTGTTGCGATTGGCACCTGTTGCGGAAAGCATTTCAGCCATGGAAGTTGGTCCGCGACTTTTGATCAATTCCAGAATTTGTTGTGACAGTGGAGGTAATTTTGTGGTGGTTAGCTCTGAGGTCATTTTAATTTCAAGTGCAACTTTCTGTTTCTGCATGGATTGCAAAAAAAACATCAGCCAATCATTCATTCCGCTTAGTTCCGATTGCCCACGGCGCAGCGCTAAATAATAAGCGTCTTTGTTTTCCTCGATAACTCGTTCCATGGAACTGTAGGGCACATAGCTGTATCCCAACTGCAGCAGCAGAAGTGTTGTCAGTGCTCGCGACAGTCGACCATTGCCATCCTGAAATGGATGGATGCGCAGGAATATCACCACAAAAATAGCGATCAGCAAAAGCGGGTGCAGTTCCTTGCGAACAATTTGTAGGTTTGTCCACTCGACAAGTTCTTTCATCAAGTTGGGTGTGTCGAAGGGTGTCGCTGTATGAAACACGACGCCCTTACTTTTGCCATCGGGTCCGAATGCCTCAACACTATTTTTAAATTTTTTGTATTCGCCGCGATGATGATCGTCTTTGGAACTATGTTTAAGCAAAGCGCTGTGCAATTGCTTGATGTGATTTTCGGTCAGGGACAAGTCTTTGTGCGAGCTGAAGATGATCTCCATAAGTTCTGCATAACCAGCGACTTCTTGTTCATCGCGCGATCGAAATGAATAAGTTTTTATTCCGCGCAACAGTGTTTCGATTTCTGCATTGGTCAGTTGGACGCCTTCGATGCGGGTGCTTGATCCAACGGATTCAATCGTGGCAATCTGTCGCAGTGCCATCAGTCGTTCAGGAGCAAGAATCTGTGTAAGGCTCCAGCGGCCTTTGAATTCATCCAGTTCGGCAATCAAATTCAGCATTGCACTGGTTAAATTAAGCTGGCTGATATTGGGTGCACGCATACCCATAATAATACCCATAAATACCCATAAAAGCCAATTTTTACCAGATTTATGGATATTTATGGGTATTATTAGTCTTGTTCGACCCGCTGGGCTTTAAGGACTTTGATCTTGGCTTTGGATTTTGGAGCTGCGGTTGCGCGGCGGACTTCAGGTTCATGTGATTTTTGTTTAACAGCAATTGCTGCGCGCACAGTCGGTTTTGCAGGCTTAATTGCTTTTTTAACAACTGGTTCGGGTTTTTTAACTGCAGCAGTTACAGGGGCCTGCACTTGAACTGGTGGTTTTATGACTGCAGGTATTTTGGCTTCGGGTAAGGTTTTTATTTTTAATTCTGGGACTATGGGAATCTGTGAAGCATTTAAACTGGGGGCTGCTAATTTTTTGGATAAGGGCTTTGATGCCGCACTATCTTCTGCGCTTTTAAGTTCATCGTCTTCGAAAACAAATCCGGTTCTTTTTACCGTTAAATATTCATTTCTTTCGGCTTCGACCATATTGGCCAGTGCCTGGGGATTAATTGTTTGCATACAATCCATAATTTCTCGCAAATTGTCTCCGGTGGTATTTTGCAAGACACCTTTTGCATTCCAAGTGTCGATGGTGCCGGAAAAAGGTGTCACGCAACGAAGGGCCGCAGGTTTTAAGACGGCTCCGGTTGCATTTCGATTATTAAAATGAGTGCGCTGCGGGGATTCAGAATTTACCTGAATGGAAAAAGTTTTTAACATATCGTTAATACCACAAAAGGCATTAAAGGTTTGCATGGGGCTGGAAATAATTTGTTGGATGCCCGTTGAAATCACTAGTTTACTAGGTTTGAAAACATTTTCGTCAATGGCGCAATTCGGGTGCAGTTGATTCCATTGTTTAAAACACAAATAAGTTTCCCCGCCAGGGTCTGGGGAAAGTTGGAATAAACCAATATTTTTTTTGCTGCGTTTGTTGTGTTGGCTGCTGTCAAAGGTAACGTTGATTCCGTTTTCACCAGCAGTAGTTAGGCCTTCATGTTTGGGCACACACATCATAAGCTGAGCGAATCGGGCGGCAAAAAGTTTTTTGTAAAACCCATCGACAGTATCATTGGTGATACCCTTCAGTCGATAGTAGTTCATTTCTTTGCTGAATAAATTCACCATTTTTAAAGTTTCTTCGTCGATATCTTGGCGAGTGATCATGCGAAAACTTCGTTCAGTCATCTTGCAGAATTCATGACTCATTAAAGAAACCGGGATTTCGCCTTTTTCGAAGCGTAATTTTTTAAATTCTTTCAGGTTCATATTGCGAGTTTTCACAGCGGCAGTAACCTGTTCGGAAATCACTTCAGCAAAAGATTTTTCAATATTTGCAGGAAGTGCAGGACCCCCGGATTGGTTGCACAGATCGACTCTTTGCGCATTTCGACTAAAACCGGCAACCGTTCTACCTTCGCGCAGGGATTCATGAATGATACCACCTAAGTTAAGCACGAAACTTTTATCGAGTTTGACCTCATAACTTATCGGGGGATAGTTCGTGTTGAGCGCAGTATTAAAACCCATATTCACTTGGGCTGGTTGCCGCAAAGTGGTCTCTTGGATGGTGCTGGTTATCAGCAGACCGAATGTCAACAAAGCTGCTGCAAGACTCGATAATTTAATTTTCATCGATTTTAAACCCTGAAATATCCGAGCAAGGGCCCAGAGCATTTAATTTTTTAATTTTAGAATTAATGGATTTGCACTGGTTTGCTTTTTTGAAGAACTCTTGTTTCTTGATCGAGAAAAGGCCCACAAAAAATTCACTTTTTCCTGAAGAACTTGGAATGAATTTTGAAACCATCCCAATCACTTGGCCATTGCTAGAAATAAGCGGGCCGCCGGAATCACCTTCACCAATTGCAAAGGTATCTTCGCTTTTTTCGGTTGAACGCATTAATTCGCAGCCATAATCGTCATAAAAAGTTTTAAGTATTTCGTTATTGTTTGTAATTTCAGCGCTGACAGGACACACACTTTCTACTTTCAATTTAACCTGCGTTTGGTAAGCATTTACAACTTTTTTGTTTGCAGCAGAAGGCGGCTTATTCGGGCCATAGCCAAAAAGAGAAATGGGCAAATCAATGATAAGACTTTTTGCTGTGGTGATTTTTCGAATTTGATTGGAAGGATTAGAGTTATTCAAAGCCAGCTCTTGAAAAACAATCAAAGCTACATCGTTGGCGGATTCTCTTAACTTTTGTGCCGTCATTTTCGCCGATTTAAATGTAAGATTAGGATTTGACTGTTTGAATCCAACAGCACTTTTAGCATCGCTTGATGGATCAAAATAGTCGGAAGGAATAAGAATATTTACCGCATTTTCAACGCTGTAAATGTCATCTACGCTACGAATACCAAAGCGCTTATAAAATTGATTTTTGGAATCCAAAACACAGTGGGCGGCGGTCAGCAGTGTGTTGCTGCCGACAAGGGTTGCAGAGCAGTGTCCAAGGTTTTTGCGAAAATATCCATCTTCGACCGTCAACATGACAATGCTGTGGTCTTCAGATCTAACTGACTTTCCCGAATTTTCCTTAAGGTAATAAGCGCTTGGTTCCCTTGAAAAGTGGGAGCAAGCATTGAAAATTAAGAAAAGAGATAAAAAAATCAGAAGTTGTTTCACTGCCCTTTGTTTCGGATTCTTGAATGGATTTATAAAGTTATATCGATGGTCGGCCCGACAATCATCTAGGCTAAAGAGAAATGATATTAATTTTTTGCAATTAAATCTAATCTAAATACAAAGAAATACCGACATAAAATTATGAAATCATTCGCGATCATACTTAGTTTCCTAATCTTGTTTCAATTTGATATGGCTGCTGCAAAAAAACCCACAGCAAAAAAGACAGTTGCAAAAAAAGCTGCGGTTAAATGTGATGGCCCCGATTTATCTAAAGGTATTCAGTTTGATACCGGCGCGGGAATTGATAACCCTTTTACGACCGAGGCAACTTTCTATAAACCAGGCGGTGGTGGAAAAGAAGGTGGCTTAAAGAACTCGCGCGAAGAAAGTGCAAACACCTTTCGCGAGGCAATCGACAATGGTTGGCCTATTGGTGTTGCAACTGATCAAATCGATGCGAGTCAGCGAACAAGTAAGTCCACATTTGTAGAGCGCTGCGGGAATAAACTTTCCGAAGGACGCTGTTTGATTCTGATGCACGTTCCTGGTTTGTGGGACACACTTGCAAGACAAGGTCTTGATATGGTCAAAAGGTTTGGAAATAAAATTCCTCGAGACACTGTTATTGCTGTTTCCGAAGATACTGGCGGCGCCTTTCATGGGAAAGAGCAGCAAAAAATTGATCTTGCGGTTCCAAACGCAGAAATCGCAGGCAAAGGAATTGCGTCCAAAGGAGTTGCGTCCAACGATAAGCGAGCAGACGCATTTGTCCTTGGTGGTCTTGGAATCGAGGCTACGCAAAGTATGTCGGTCTCAGGGCGCCGCTGTTTCTGGAGAAAATTAAGGCGAACAGATCTGTCCAAAGCGAACATCGATTGGAAAACTTTGCCAAAATTAAATTCATCCGAACCCAGGCTTGCCTCTTTTAATCAGGGTTTGCAACGGGTGCTTCGTCCAGGAAGTGCTCCAAGCGACGCAAGTCGTGCTCAAGCAGCTAGGGCTGTTCCGATAAAAGGTGCTAGATAAATCCCAGCACTTGCACATTTTGATAACTAAATGCACATTTGGAGCCATTCTATTTTCAGTTTAGAACAGGAGCTTTGAATGGCAAAATTACGAGTTGGAATTAATGGTTTCGGGCGCATTGGACGAGTTTTGTTTCGTGCGGCATCCGATCGGGTCGAGATTGTTGGGATTAACAGTTTGGATTCCATCGATGGGGCAGCTCACCTGCTGCAGTTTGATTCTACGCATGGGATTTTTTCTAAAACCGTTAGTCATGATGCTGAAAATATTATTGTCGATGGAAAAAAAATTCCCTACAGCTCGAAAAAAAATCCGGCGGAGATTCCTTGGAAATCCTGGGGAGTCGACTTGGTTTTGGAATGCACAGGCGTTTTAAAAGGCCGCGAAGATTATCAAAAGCATATCGAAGCAGGTGCTAAAAAAGTTTTGATTTCGGCACCGGCTGATGGTGTGGACCTGACTTTGGTTTTTGGTATCAATCACAAATCTTACGATCCTGCCAAACATACTTTTTTATCCAATGCTTCTTGCACCACGAATTGTTTGGCTCCACTTGCCCAAGTGTTGCATGAAAATTTTGGCATTGTTTCAGGCATGATGACGACCATTCATTCTTATACCAATGACCAAAGAATTTTGGACACTGCCCACAAGGATATGCGTCGCGCGCGTTCGGCGGCATTAAGTATGATTCCCACAACGACGGGTGCTGCGAAAGCAGTTGGTTTGGTTTTACCTGCGTTGAAGGGAAAAATTGATGGGCTGTCCATTCGCGTTCCGACCCCGAATGTTTCGCTGGTGGATTTTGCTTTTAAATCAGAAAAAGAATTAAGCAAAGATGCCGTCAACAAAGCTTTGAAAACGGCTGCTGCGTCTAGTTTAAAAGGAATTTTACAAGTTGAAGATCGCGAATTGGTATCGATCGATTTCAACGGCAATCCTTATTCATCGATTGTGGATTCGAAATGCACCATGGTGGTCGAACCACATTTTGGCAAAGTGATGAGCTGGTATGACAATGAAACCGGATTTTCCCATCGCATGATCGATGTGGCGCTGTATATGGCAGAAAAAGGTTTATAGAAGTGGCAGCAGGATTAAAAGGCATTCGTAAAATTACGGAATTTGAATTCGAAAGAAAAAATGTTTTCCTGCGTTTGGACTTAAATGTTCCCATCGAAAATGGAAAAATCACGGATGACAACCGCATTCGGCAAAGTCTGCCAACCATTCAATACATCCGCGAAAAAGGTGGAAAAATTGTGATGTGTTCGCATTTGGGTCGCCCCAAATCTGCGGATGATAAAAGTGCTTCGCTGTTGCCAGTCGCAGAACGTCTTTCTGAATTACTGAAATGCGAAGTGATTTTGGTAGAAGAACCCGGCGGCGATGGTGTGCGTGGATTGTTAAAAACTTTGGCCAAAGATCAAATTTTGCTTTTGGAAAATATTCGTTATGAATCCGGCGAAACCAAAGACGAAGCCGAACTGGCTTCGCACCTTGCGGTCGGGATTGATATTTATATCAACGATGCTTTTGGGGCTTCGCACCGCGCGCATGCTTCCATTCATGCCTTGCCAAAAATTATGAAGGAAAAAGGCATTGGGTTTCTAATTGAAAAAGAAATTGAAATGCTAACCGAACTTTTAAATCCCAAACAGCGGCCTTATATTGTCATCCTGGGTGGGGCCAAAGTTTCCGATAAAATCGGCATGGTGGAAAATCTGATTGATAAGGTTGACGGATTTATTGTTGGCGGCGCCATGGCCAATACTTTTATGAAAGCGCAAAATTATCCCACCGGAAAATCCCGCATCGAAGATGATAAAGTAAAATACACCGCGGAATTAATTGGTCGAATTGCAGCACGGAAAAAGAAATTCTTGTTATTGCCAACTGATTTCGTCGTAGCACCAAGTATCGACAGCACGGAAACAAAAGTGGTTGCAGCCAATGCTGTGCCCGCAGATCTTGCTGCTTTTGATATTGGTCCACAGACTGCGGAAATATTTGCCAAAGCAATTTCTACGGCCGGCACCATTTTTTGGAACGGGCCCATGGGCGTTTTTGAAAAAACTCAATTTGCCAAAGGCACTTCTATTGTTGCACATGCGATGGCTGAAAATGCCGGAATCAAAGTTGTCGGCGGCGGAGATTCCGCTGCTGCGGCTGCGGAATTTGGAGTCGCTGACAAGATGACTCATGTATCCACCGGCGGTGGTGCAAGTTTGGAATATCTGCAGGGGACTCCCCTGCCGGGACTGGAAGTTCTGCGCAGCGGGGTGAAGACTTCGGAAAATACTTCGGCGCCGAAGTAGTTTAAACTCCTGCGTTTTTTTGTCGGCGATTTTATGGCTCTAGCCACGTTCGGGCAACTGGCCACGGGCAACGGGCCTCTGGCCGCAGGCCGCAGGCCGCAGCTATCAGGCCCCCGGGCCCGGGTTTCGGATTAGGCAGAAGAGGCTGGCGCCGAGTTGGTCGGCTTGTTTGATTAGATCTTCGTTTTCAACCAGATCTAAACAAGCTTGGGTTTCGCGGAGTGATCCCATTGCAATTTCATAAAATCTTTTGCGATCTTTCCCAGATTTTCCGGTTCCTTCTGCGATATTTAAGAAGATCGAAAGAACGGCTCGTTCCAGTTGATCCTTCAGGGGATTTCTAAGTTTTAAATATTTGCTTTGTATGACTAAATTTTTAGCCAACTGATAAGTGCGGAAATTTTTCATTTTTTTACTCTCCTTTTTTAGAGTGTTTTTGTTTTTGGGATC
>JBBQHD010000095.1:0-11148 GCA_038323665.1 Bdellovibrionales bacterium | reverse complement strand
GGCAAAGCTGTCCCAAGCCTCCATTTGTTCTGGGGTCATGATTTTTGGGTCGGTTGGCATCGTGGAAACTCGATTTAAGGAATATTCTAAATAGTTTAATGATTTAACTAGTTTGGAATAGTAAAGAAGTGATAATTTTGCTTCCATATCCTTTCTATATATTTGATAACCGGCATTGCTTCAAGCTTTGTTGGCAAAATAAATATTATCAGTTAATAGGTTTAATGCGATCGGAGACTTTCTAGATGAAATCTGTAGTGTTGTTATCTGGCGGATTGGATTCCGCCGTTAATCTTTTCGAGGCCGCTCGGGCGGGGCAGGTGTTGCAATCTTTGACCTTTGATTATGGTCAGAAGGCGGCGCCGTCGGAAGTGATTGCTGCGAATTCGCTGAGTCATGTTTTAAATATTCCTAATACTGTGATTAGTCTTTCTATGTTTAAAACTTTGGGGCATTCGGCTTTGACGGATGCGGATTTGGCGATTCCTTTGGGGTCGGATGTGCAAATTCAAGATGTTCACGTTTCACAAAAAACGGCCGATCGAGTTTGGGTGCCTAATCGCAATGGAGTTTTTTTAAATATTGCAGCAGCGGTTGCGGAAGCCCTTGGAGCAGAATTTATTGTGCCTGGGTTTAATATTGAGGAAGCTCAAACTTTTCCCGATAATTCAGAAGAATTTCTGCAAGCAATGGATGAAAGTTTAAAATTCAGCACGCGCGGAAAAGTAAAAACAAAATGTTTTACCACTCGTTTAAATAAAATCGAAATGCTTCAGCGTGCGATTGAATTGGAAATTCCTTTGGATAAAATGTGGCCTTGTTACCAGAATTTGCAGAAGTGGTGCGGATCTTGCGAATCCTGTCAGCGCAGCAAGCGCGCGTTCAGAAGTCAGGGTCTGGATGTTGAAAAATATTTTTTGGAATCTTAAATTATGCAAAGCAAATGGATTGAACAAAATTTTAAGTATAATGGCGAACAATTAAAATCTTTATTTATTTACGGAAAATTTGAAATCTTGGGCAATGCCATCGTGTCTTGGCAGGGGCCTTGTGATGTGTCTTTTGAACATATGGTGGACGCAGAGGATTTGCGCAATCAATCGCCCATCCAGTCAGATCAAATGTTGCATTTTATCAGCGAAGTATTTCACCGCGATTTATTGCTGGGAATCACTTTGCAAAGATTACTGACAGTGATTATTTACGAACAAGTTGCGCAAATGTCGGGAAAAAAAATCAGCCGCGATGGGGACGATCTATTTTTTGACAACCGAAAACTCAGCGTCAGCATTGCAACGATTTCGCCAGTTTCAAGTTTGATTCACTTCGGTTTGAATGTCGAAAATTCTGGGACCCCGGTGCCGACTTCTTGTTTGACCGAACTGGGTATCGAAACCAAACAATTCGCACAAGCAGTGATGAATAAGTTTGCGAAAGAATGGATATCGATCGAAGCCGCCAGTCTTAAAACTCGCGCGGTAAATTAAGTGCTTTGTTTGCGAATTCCAGTTTGGGTATAAGCGTGATTGCACAGCAGGCTTGCGATTCGGCGGTATTCGCTGAGCAAATCCAAATGGATCGAACTTGTGTTGATCGAATCGCGCATGCCACGGGACAATCGGTTCAAATGATTTTCTCGGTAAACGATTTCTTTTTTTACGAATTCGCGTTTTAATCCAACGGCCTGTTTGGACAATTCTTTATTTTGGAATGAATTCGATGCCAGTGTTGCAAGTTTAATCAGATCTTCGTGCATCATGCGGATTTCATCGCGGCCCTCGTTGGAAAATTCTAATTTCAGTGCATTTTTCTTAATGGCCAGGGCAATAATATTAATATCGATCGAATCGGCAGCGCGCTCTAAATCAGATAAGAACATCACCATATTCATGATTTTTTGGTTGGTAATCTGACCGCCCTGATTCGTTTGGTTGACCAAAAACATTTTTACTTCGCGAAATAAAAAATCAACTTTGTTATCGCGGTCGCGCAAAGATTCCACCAAACCTGAATCCAATTGCGAAAATAAGCGCAGTGAATCTTTGATCATGGTCAGCACTATGTCGGCAGTTCTTTGGATTTCCCTTTGCGCATAGCTAATGGCAATGGCGGAACTTTCATAGCTATTGGTGTTGATAAAATCTGTGCCGAATTGTTCCGAAGCATGTTGCGGCAACATTTTTTCCATCAACTGCGAACCCTTATTGATAAAGGGGAAAAAAATCACGGCTGAAAGTAAATTGAAAACCAAGTGCCCGTTTGCGACCAAGCGCGAATGGCCGGCATCGAAATACTGCAAGCACTTTAAAAAGAAATCGGTAAATGGATAAAAAATTAAAACACTTAAGGTTTTGTAAAAGAAATGAGCCCAGGCAACTTGTTTCGAAACAGAATTTCCGCCAGCGGCTGCAAGAAGTGCTGTGGAAGTCGTGCCGATATTGGCCCCGTAAACCCAGATCATGGCGTCGAATAAATCAATGGCGCCGGCCGAAAGCAAACTCATGGCAAGACCCACTGTGACGGCACTGCTTTGCACAATTCCGCAAAAGATCATCGAAACCAACAATGAATAGCCTGGATTTTCATTCAGACTTTTAAAGAAATCCTTTAACAGTGGATTTTCTGCAAAATGCGTCGACGATTGCGAAATCATTTTTAAGCCCAGGAATAAAAAACTAAAACCCATTACAACTAAGGCAATATTGCGTATCGCTTGTTTTTTATTTAAGAAATAAACAAAAAATGCGATGGAAAATGCGGGCAGAGCATAACTTGCAATATTAAAAGAAATCAATTGCACGGTAAGGGTGGATCCAATGGCGGAACCAATGATCACGCCCATCACTTGTTTCAAGTTGATCACGCGGGCAGATCCCAGACCCACCAACATCGAAGTCACGGCGCCCGAACTTTGCATCACAGTGGTCAGGGAAACTCCAACGACAATGGCCAGGAATTGATTTTGTGAAAGTTTATTCAGCAATGCAGAAATACGGTGAGCCAGTATTTTTTCCAAAGACTGCGAGGCAAGGCTCATCCCATAAAGAAAAAGTGCAACTCCGCTGATCAGTAAAATAAAAAAGGAATTTCCGGTCTCGATCACAGTCAAAAGCTTAACAGAAAACTGACAATGCTCAAAATAATTCCAAAAAATGTTTTCATATTTCGCCTGGTTAAAAGTCGAGAAGAGAAAGTTTAGGGGCCAGCAAAGCTTTGTTAAATTCCAAGACGGGCAGATACTAAAAAGAATGAAAGTTTGCATATTTCCCCTAGTGCATGGAACTCTTTTCCCCCGAACGACAAAGCCTTTGCATATTTTTGAGGCCCGTTACTTGGACATGATTGAATACTGCGTCACCAATTTGGTTCCCATGGCGATTGGCCATGCCGAAGATCTGCATCCCGCGGCTGGAATTCGTCCCGGAGAAAAAATCCCTTTTATCAAAGAAGTTTGTGGATTCGGGGACGTTCATGTGGTCGAACGCCGGGCAGACGGTTCGGTGCTGGTTTTTCTGCTTGGACGGGGAAAATGTCAGATTAAGGAAGTCATTGATACGCAAACTTCATTTTATGTCTGCGAAAGTGTGGTCATCGAAGAAGATGCGATGGTGACACAGAAAAACTTTCAGCAGATCCAAACTTTAAATAAAATTTTAGCACATTGGATTGGCAAACATATTTTAGATCCCGCCCAGCGAGATTTATTTTTGCAAGGTCTTTCTGGTGCAGAAGAAATTGTTTCCGCATTTTGCGCTTACTTGGTTCGCGATCCCGATTTGCAACAAGAAATTCTGGAACAAAATCGCATCAGCGATAAGGTCGAGATTCTTTACCGACTGGCAGAATCTTCCGAAGTCGGATCTTGATATAAGACTGGCAAAAACAAAGCCCACAGCGTATGGCCCAAAGCCAAATGAAATAATTTAAGTGGAGTCGGTGACAGCAAAAGCAAAGTAGTTGCACCAATAATAATCATGGTGGCAGCCAGAACAGCCCGGGAATTTAAATTTCTTTTTTGAAAAAATAAAATCAAACCGATGCCCATAGAAAGTCCTAAGATCGGATGTAAAATTCGCAACTGAACAGCGTGGTGAGCATTTCCCGAAAAATCCTGGTTCAAACCAGCCAGCAAACTTTCCGCTGGATAAAGTGTTGTGGAAAGTGCTGCCCATGCGCCGGTGATGGTGACAATTAAAAACAACAGCGCCAAATGGCCTTTTCTCATTCCGGTTTGAAAACGATTGCCGGGTTTAAATGCGTGGATGGCAATGGATCCCGAAAGTAAAAACGAATTCACTTGATGCAAGCTCATCACAAGAGTTCTTTTGAACGAATCATCTAGGCCGACTAAACCAGATAAAACTAATTTTGCTCCCAGCAGTGCCTCGGTGATGGTGAATAATAAAATCCAGAAATAAACTTTGGGATATTTAATAAAATAGACTAAAACCCACAGACCAAAAATACCGCTTAAGGCACGGTGGAAAAGTTCGATCCAAGTTTTTTGAGTGGCTTGGCCTGGGATGATTTCCCCTTGGCAAAGTGGCCACGAGGCCCCGCAACCGTCGCCGGAATGGGAAATGCGGACCCAGGCCCCCCAAACGATAACGATCAGACAGAAAAACCAAAGCAGTTCAAAATTTCGGTGGCCAGATTGGGAAAGAATCATTGGCCAGAGTGGATCAAGTTTTGGGGTTTAGATCAATGGAAAAAGCTTCACGGAAAATTTCAATAGCCAATGCACAGTGGGCGACTTAATAATGGATGCATGGGACACGATCATTCGCACCACCACCATCATCATCGAACGATGAGCAATCTGAAGTTCGCATTCTGGTTAAATCTGTTGCTGGCGACAGTGGAATTGGTGGGCGGTTTTTTTTCGGGATCCTTAAGTGTAATTTCCAACAGTGTTCACGATTTCGGTGATGCGCTGGCATTGGGTTTGGGGGTTTATCTAGAGAAAATTTCCTGGAAAAACTCGAACCCAGAATATTCCTACGGATTCAGAAGATTTTCGTTGTTGGCGTCGGTGATGGCCAATTTTATTTTATTGATCGGAAGTTTTTTTATTATTCGCGAAGCAGTCTTGAATTTGCTCAGCGATGTTCCGCAGTCGCCAAAGTCGGTATGGATGTTGGGTTTTGCGGTTCTGGGAATTGTGGCCAATGCCATCGGGGCCTATCGATTGATGGGCTCGCAGACTCACCACGAAAAAGCATTTTATTGGCATTTGGTCGAAGATCTTTTGGGATGGGTTTTGGTTTTGTTCGGCGCTGTTGCGATTTGGTTATGGAATTTAACCTGGATCGACCCAGTATTGGGAATCGCCTTAAGTGGATTTATTTTATACCGAGTGATTATGAATTTAAGATCGACCGGCGAAGTTTTCCTGCAGAAAACCCCCGAACAGCACGAGGGCATTGAAAAAAGTATTTTAAAGGTTAAGGGAGTCGAAAACGTGCATCATGTGCATTTGTGGTCGCTGGATGGTCAGCAGCATATTTTAACCGCGCACATTGTGGTTGCCGCAACGATCAAGTGGGCGGAACAAGAATCCATCAAACGCGAAATAAAATATATTTTAAAGGAAAAAGGAATTTTTGAGGCGACTTTGGAAATGGAAAGTTTAGATGCGAATTGCGAGGATCCCACTCATGCGTAGAACTTGCCCGGAAGCTTTTCCAAAAAAAAATAAGTTTGCATTTAGTTTTATTAATAATTTTAAATTTAACCAGGTTTATCCAATTCGTTTGCGCCAGACGCGGGCTCCTGCCCTCCAACGACCGCCCGGCTGGGCGGACGCGTCCCGCTTCGTTGAGGTGCTGGCGGAAACGAATTGGATAAACCTGGTTAAATTTAAAATTATTAATAAAACTAAATGCAAACTTATTTTTTTTGGAAAAGTTTTTGGGCTTCGTCTTTTGGCATTTTCGGAAGGGGTTTTGGGTTATGCTTATGTTTAGGGGTTGGGTTATGATGTTTAGGTTTTTGGTGGTTTTTTGTTTTTTGTTTTTATCTTCTGAGTTTGTTTGGGCTGAGGATGTTTTGGTTCGTCAGGTGGATAGTGTTAAGGAAAAATCGGTTTCGCAATCTGAGGTTGCGGTTGAGATTGTTTCTTCGCCGATTTTTCCGATGAAGGAATTGCCCAAAGTTGTGTTGCAGGGAAAGATTGATAAGAAGTTTAAGGGAATTACTATTATTGATTTTTGGGCGTCATGGTGTTTGCCCTGCAAAGAATCTTTTCCCTATTACGAAAAATTACTTAAAAACCCAAAATGGAAAAAACGGGTAAGGGTGATTGCAATTAACCTGGACGAAGAAAAAAAGTTGGCCATCGAATTTCTGAAAAAGAACAAAGTAAATTTTCCCGTAATCTGGGACGCCGACAAAAAATTCGCAACTTCGCTGGGGGTTTTGGTTCTGCCAACAGCCTACTTTATCAAACCAAACGGCTATTATATCGACAAAAAAGGTTTTACGGTTAAACAGATCCCCGAGATCGAAAAGACTTTGCAGGATCTCGACCGGGTTGTCAGGCGGAAGTAGGGAATTGATAAGAAATTCAAAACTTTTCTCTGCATAAACTATTATTATTGATAATGCCCGGAATCCGGACCTTAGGAGATAATTTCGAATTCGTTAAAAATTTCTTTGCCCTAGTTGCTTCTGTGTATGATTGTTAAGATTAAATCGTGTTTAAACTTGGAGAGTCTATATGAGTTCACAGGCAGCGGCTGGAAATAAGTTATCGGTTCTAAAACTGCTTTGCATTTATTTACTTACAAATGTGGGAAGCAGTTTAACGACTGTAGTCGCATTCGTTTCAGTCGAGGGTTTTTTACAGACAAGCCAAAGCGTCAACAATGCACTAGCTGTTCGAACCCTGGGATTTGTGGTGTTTTCATATTTTACACCAGCGCTTTTAAATCATTTAGGCGAAAAAAAATCCTTATTAGTCGCGCAAGCATTCGGCTTATTCGCACTTTTTATTTTAAGCATTGGATTTCAGCAACAAAGTGCATTTTTAATTTACTCGGGAATTATTTTAACGGGTTTGCCGGGAGTTTTAACGGGTGCGGCGATGATCGCAAGCCTCAGGAACTTAACTCCGGAGGCGGATCAATTTCGTGTTTACTCTTCGAATCGTGAATTAATCGCAGCGTTTTCGCTGTGTTTTGCTGGTTTTTCTGTGCCGTTGCTGCTGTCCTATTTTAATATTTTTCAATTGTTTATATTTGATAGTGTGACTTATCTTATCGCAATAGTTTTGCTTTATTTAGTTAAATTGCCCACGCACGAAAAAAATATTGATGCGGCCATCTTTCCAAAAATAAATATTCTTTTAAGAAAAGATGTCGGAACTTTTTTTCTGGTGGTTTCTGGCTCGCTTGTTTTGGCTGCCACCTTGCCGCTCATTGCTTCGTCGGAAACCATTCGCCAGGCTGTAGGCCTGAATGGGATTTATTTTAAATCCATGTGGGGTGTCGAAGGCTTGGTGGGAATTTTTGCCAGTTACTTATATCCAAAAATTCGTAAAAATAAAATTGCGATGGGGCTTTGTTATTTGAATGCATTGCCTTTAATAGTATTGCCTTACATATCCTATATGCCTCTGCAAATGTTGTTACTTGCGGTGGTTCCGATAGGCTTTTCGATCGTATTTTTTGACAGTCGCGACACACTAATTATTTCAGCAAAAGACGATAAAAACTTGATGAATAACTATATCGCCATTTCTACTTTAGGAAAAGCAGCGTGGGGAACTATTTCCCCTTACATCGTGACAGGAATGTTTAAATCTTTGGGAATACTTGTGACTGGCGCAGTAGTGGGATTTGTGCAGATCATCGAGTTAGGCTCGAGACGAAAGCATTCGAAGTAATTGGATTTTATTTGTATTGAAGGCGTAGCGCTCAAGCATGAGTTTGCACTTAAGAGCCTGAAATCAAACTTGAATACTTTTACTTAGCCAGTAAGATATTAATATGAAATCAATTTTATTTTTAATTCTTCTGAATACTCATGGGGTCGCAATTGGTGCAGAGACTTGTAAAATGGGTTTATTTGTCTTTGATTGTCAGAAAAAATCTAGTGACGATTTGGTTAAAGAAATTCCAATACTAGAGGCAGCCTGCAAAAAGAAGGATCCTATCGCTTGTCATAATCTTGGGGCCTTGCAATTTCAAAGTGGTAATCTGTCCAAAGCCTTAGAGTGTTACAAGATTGCCTGTGATCTCGAAGTCATGGCTGCTTGTAACAGTGCGGGTAGTATTGAATCAAAAAATGGGGCTAGCCTTACCACGGCAAAAAAATACTTTTCCAAAGCCTGCGATGGAAAATTTTCCTCGGGCTGTAATAATCTCGGTGTTGCATATGCGAATGAGGGGAAAATGGCAGAAGCTAAGAAGCAATATAAAAATGCTTGCGATAGCGGACTAGGCTTGGCCTGCCTCAATATGGGGGCGGCTCTGGCACAAGAGAAAAATTCTGCGGCTTCTATGGGATATTATAAAAAGGGATGTGATCTGAAATATTTCCCGGCATGCACGAACCTTGGAATTTTATATGAAGATTCCAATAACAAGACAAAGGCAAAGAAGTTTTACAATTTGGCCTGTGATAATGGAGATGCGTTTGGTTGTAACGATCTGGCACTAATGCTTCATGACCAGGGAAATAAAAAAGAAGAACTAAATCTTTTAGAACAATCTTGCAAACTTCAAAATGCCAAAGGGTGTTACCTCATGGGTAATCTGCTAGAGAAAGAAGGCAAAGTTAAAGAATCAATCGCTGCTTACGAAAAGGGATGTGAGTTCGGAAGCGATGGAGCGTGCACAAATGTCACTGATCTATTACTAAAAGATGGCCAATCGGGACTTGCAGTTAATTACGCAAAGATTGCCTGTGAGCGTGGTGATATGACGAGTTGTTATAATGTTGCAGCAGTATTATCAAAATCAGGAAAAGAAAAAGAGTCCAAAGCATTTTTTAAAAAAGCATGTGCAGGGGGATTTGCTCAAGCCTGCCATTAATAATTGAAAATTTTTAGATTCAGAATATTTTAGACTAAAGGAGTTCAATTGAACTTAAATTGGGATTTGCCATATAGTTCCAGGCGCCAACCTATTTTGGCAAAAAATATCGTGGCAACATCTCAGCCTTTGGCAGTGCAAGCAGGTTTGGAAATGCTTCAGCAGGGTGGATCGGCGATGGATGCTGCTTTGGCGGCGGCAATTACTTTAACTGTAGTGGAACCGACAATGAATGGCATTGGCGGCGATGCATTTGCATTGGTTTGGCAGGATGGAGTTCTGCAGGGCTTGAATGCTTCGGGGCGCTCCCCGCAAAACTGGACTGCGGAATATTTTCAAAAATATGCAAAAATGCCAGAGCGAGGATGGGATTCGGTAACGACCCCGGGGGCAGTTTCAGCTTGGGTTGAGTGCAGTCAAAGATTCGGCAAACTCGAATTTTCTAAGCTTTTTGATAGGGCAATTAAATATGCCAATTCAGGTTTTTTGGTTACCCCCATAACGGCCGCGGCATGGGCAAAAACACCTGAAGAATTAATCAAACAAGATGAATTTAAAAAAACATTTTTTTCAAACGGACAATCCCCCCTTGCCGGAGAAAATTTTCAGAACAAAGCACAAGCAGAAACTTTAAGATTGATTGCAAAATCCAAAGGAGAAGAGTTTTACCGCGGGTCTATTGCGAAAAAAATCTCGAAAATTTCCAAAGATCAAAATCGTGGAATCAGCATGGATGATTTAGCCTCGCATTCTGCAGAATGGGTAACGCCAATTAATTTTTCATTTCGAGGCTATACACTTCATCAATTGCCGCCCAACGGGCAAGGCATTGCAACGCTGATAATTTTAGGAATTCTGGATAATTTAAATATAGATCAGTTTGATCCAGATTCTGCGGAATGGATTCATTTGCAAATTGAAGCCACAAAGCTAGCTTTCTCTGACTTAAAAAAATATTTTGGAGATCCGGATGCTATGAGTTTAGATGTTAAAGAGTTTTTAAAGCCAGAATATCTTTCAAGTCGAGCAAAGTTAATCGATTCTTCCAAGGCGCAGTTGCCAAGTTACGGCATTCCAAAAGATGGCGGCACGGTTTATGTAACTGCTGCTGATCAAAATGGAATGATGGTTTCATTTATTCAATCTAACTTTATGGGATTCGGTTCAGGAATTGTTATTCCTGACACGGGAATTAGTATGCACAATCGGGGATGTGGTTTCACACTTGAGAAAAGTCACGTCAATCAGGTTGGTCCACGAAAACGGCCGTTCCATACAATAATTCCTGGCTTTGTTTCCAAAGATGGCAAACCATTTTTAAGTTATGGAGTGATGGGCGGATCGATGCAGCCTCAAGGCCATGCACAATTGTTAAGTCGAATTCTTTGCTTCGACCAAAATCCACAAGCGGCAAGCGACGCCACGAGGTGGAGACTTGTGCAAGGATTGGAAGTAGAAATTGAAAATGGAATGAACTCATTGGTTATCGAGAAGCTTAAAAAATGGGGGCATCAAATTAGAATCTGTGATTCAACGAGATTTGGCGGCGCACAAGTTATTATGAATTTGAACAATGGATATTTAGGTGCATCTGATCACAGAAAAGATGGCTTGGCTGCGGGGTTTTAGGGCGTCAACGTTATTTTTATCGAAAAGGAATTCAATGATTTTAACAGGAAAAAAAATTTTATTACGTCATGCTGAGCCTAAAGATTATCCATCTTTTTTTGAAATCCTAAATGATCAAGTAACCATGCAACACTTAATTCCGTTTTTTGGACGGGACACATGGACGATCGAACAAGTGGCGCAACGTTATAAGGATTTTGAATTGCGGCGTCAGAAGGGAGAAGGTCTGCCCTTTGCTGTAATTCTTCAAGACGGAACTGTCGCGGGGAGCTGTGGGTTTAGAATAATTAATAAAACGGGCCAAGAAGCAGAATTTGGATTGATCTTAAGTAAAACTGTTTGGGGAACTGTCCCGCTTTTTTGTTAATCGGACTTTTGACGCAAACATATAAGGGATGATTAAATCTCTGAAACGCGTCAAAGGAGTGATAGCAAATGGAACAAAATCAGGATGCCCCAAGGCGAAAACTTTCGCCAGACCAGA
>JBBQHD010000094.1:0-11186 GCA_038323665.1 Bdellovibrionales bacterium | reverse complement strand
CTCCAAAAACCGCCCGGTAGGGAGGGCGCATCCTGCTTTTTTGAGGTCTGGAAGAATTTAACTCCAACAAGCGCAAACTCAATCTTAAAAAATCATTTTGTAGGCAGAAAAAACTAAGCGGATCTAGGAACGAAAAAGTTTGGTCCTCTCTTTTTCGGAGGACCTTCTTTGTTGGATAGAAGGCGCTTAAGTCTATCGAGTTCTTTTATGATCAACTTAGTCTTGTTAAAAGAGATATTGACTTATATGCATAATATATGTATTATATATTACGATGGCGCCGACTATTTTTCAGACTTCGAATATACGTATTGTGATTTATCCTAAGGATCATGAGCCGGCACATGTCCATGTGATTGGTCCTGATGCCGAGGCTAAATTTGAGATTAAGTCTATGGAGTGTATTGAGAACTTTGGATTTTCAGAAAAATCTTTGCGACGTATTAAAGAATATTTAAAGGAAAGAAGATCAATTCTTTTGGAGGCTTGGAATGAGTATCAAAAATAAAAAACTTTCTTATGGACAGGTTGAAATTCCTGAAGATGCCTTTGATGCAAAAAACATCAAGGAACGAATTACCATTATGATTGATCAAGATATTCTGGATCAATACCGACTCAGAGCTCAAAAAACTGGCGACAAGTATCAATCCCTTATTAACCGCACTTTGCGAGAAGCATTGGAACAGCCAAGTCTTGAAAAAAGAATTGAACTTATCGAGCGAAAAATTAAGAAGTTTGGATAATAACAGGGCTTACTTTTTTTTAAAGTAAGCCCTCATTTTTTTTGAACTTGTCTCAGTTTATTCTTTGGCCGTTTTGGTTGTAGCGGACTGCGCCTTGGTTCCACATTTGGGTGTTGACGCCGTTTCTTACGTTTGAGGAATCGCCTATGATTGCGCCGTTTCTGCTGCCTAGGGCTGCGTTGGGTTGTAAGCGGATGCCTTGACGGTTTTGGTTGTTGAACTGGTTGTTTTGGTTTTGTCTTGTTGGCTGATTGCTTACTGTCGATGACGGCAGTTTTCCTTGTGACAATGCTCTTAAGTCATTTTGGATTGTCTTTTGGAAATCGGCCATTAATCTTTCTGACAGATTTGGATTTGCGGAATCTCGCAGGGATTCTCTTAGGTCGTAAGCTTCTGCGTTTGCAAAACCTTTGTAAGCAGAGACTAGACCGTCAAAAGTGGACAATCGTTTATACATTTCATTTGCGGCTTCGCGATCTCCTTGGTCATTTAATTTGCGTATGTTCTCGCGGCTGTCGCCGTCGCGGGGTTGGTATTTTCGTGCTTCTTTAGTTACTGCTTGCGAGATTCCGCTTTTCAAAGTTTTTTCTACTTCGATTACTAAATCGCGGTATTCGTCCGGAGTTTTTTCTAATAATTTGCTAATTAAACTTCTAGCTGTTGAGTAATATCTAGATTCAGTATCAAATTTTCTTTCGTCTACATCGTAAATTAATTGTTTCAACCCGTCGATCAATCCTGGGCGGATTTCATTTTTGAAAAAGGCCAGAACGCTGTCATGTCCTGGTTGATCACTGCGCACTCGTGCATTTATTGCATTCAGCAAACGTGGAACTAAGCATCGGGATAAATCTAGGTCGTGTTTTCCGCTGCAGCTTTCCAAAGCTTTGTTCAAAGCCGAGCCGTAGTTTCCCTTGCTGTCGTCCTCGTCATTGTCTTTTTTATTACGTCGCTCGCGCAAAGCTTTTTGACGACGTGCTTGTTCTTTTTTGGCTTTTGGTGCTGGTGTTTCTTCCTCATCGCCGTCTTCATCGCCATTGCTTGCGATTTCACTGGCAACTTTGGCCCCTTTTGTTCTTACATCGGGTGGGCTTTGTCGTGGAACAGTCGCTGATGGTGGTGCAGGTGCTGGCACACGCTCTGCTTTGCGAACTTCGATTCCTCTAGTATTTTCTGGTGGAACAGGTGGAGCATTGATTCTTGCAACTGTGGGTTTTGATTTTATTTCGCCAATTAATGCGCGAGGAACTAACTTGGCTGCTTTTTCTACTAACTTATCATCCGAAGTTTGATCTTTGGGATCAGTATAAGTGTAATCAGCAATATAATACTCTGTAAGGTCTAAGGTATGCTGAGCTTTAGCATTGATAGCAGCCTGTACTTTTTCGCTGAAATCGTGGACGACAATTCTTTGCGATCCATCGACCAATCGGTAAGAACGAACTAGGAAAGTTTTTCCATTCAAGACAAACGGAATCTGTTTTGGAATTGGCATATCGATCTTAGGGGATGCTTTTGCTTTAACCGGGGCCGGGGCTGGGGCCGCTGCTTCAGGTTGTGCGGTTATTCTTCCATTTTCCACTCGTGCTTCTTGGCGAGGTTGGGCTGGAACGATTTCATTTCCTGCGTCACCGTCTGAAAGCTCTGCGACATCCAAAGATGCCATTTCGCGAGTGTTCTCATCCGCTGCTTTGAAACTGATCGAGCTTGCTAAACTTACAAGCAATAGACCCTGCATCAAAAGTCTTTGATGGCGAATAAGTTGTTTCATATAAAACCTCCAGTTTTAGTGTTCCGTCACAACACTACAAAGCGAAAATCAGTCCAAATGAGCGGGTTTTTAAATCTGCATAAGTATCTGAAATATAAGGATTTTATGTGTATCCAAAAATGAGACATTTTGGGCCCTGCTGTCGAAGTCTTGGTCGTTCAATTTGGGAAATTAAAATTCAGTAGTTGAATCATTGACTTAACTTACGTAAGTTTTTTCGAAGCAAAAATTCAGAAAGACAAATATGGCGCGATTCTTTTGGTCTGACATTGCGGCTCCTGAAAACATTTCCAGCTCAGATTGGTTGGATTGGCGTTGGCAATTGCGAAATGCGCTTGTCTCAAAACAAGATTTCGAGAAAATTTTTAAATTGAATGATAATGAATCCAAAGCCTTTACAAGCGCGGAAAGAAATTTTGCCATACGCACGACACCTTATTATGCGCAAATTTCCATGCATAATGCAGCCTTAAGATCCATTCAGGTCCCCCATATGGACGAATACGCCCAGCAAGTAACCGATGCCAAAAGCAGTCAGGATCCTTTAAGCGAAATTACAAACCTTGCAGCCCCACGCATTGTGCACCGTTATTCGGACCGAGTTTTATTTTTGGTCACGGATTTTTGTTCGGTCTATTGCAGGTTTTGCACACGCAAGTATTTTACCGGTGGTGAGCAAAGTTTCCCCACTGCTTCGGAATACGAAAAAGCTTTAACTTATATCCGCACTCATCCAGGAATCCGCGAAGTTATCTTGTCGGGCGGGGACCCTTTGACTTTGTCCAACGAAAAATTAGACAAAGTTTTGTTTGATCTGCGGAAAATTTCTCATCTTGAGATCATCCGCATCGGTTCACGCATGCCAGTGGTTTCGCCGATGCGCGTGGATGAGGATCTTTTAAAAATTTTGAAAAAAGCTAAGCCGGTTTTTTTGATGACGCATTTTAATCATCCCAAAGAAATCACTTCGCATGCAGCCAGCGCCATTGAAAGCTTTGTCGACCATGGTGTTCCGGTTATGAATCAAATGGTGTTGTTACGCGGGGTCAACAATCATCCTGCGATCGTGCAAGCATTGTCGCGTAGGCTGTTGTATCTGCGTGCGAAACCTTATTATATGTTTCAGTGCGATCCAACTTATGGCACTGATCATCTGCGCACGTCGATTGACGAATCTTTGGCCATACAAAAACAATTGTGGGGACATTTATCAGGACTTGCGATGCCGAATTTCTCGGTGGATATTCCGCAGGGTGGTGGGAAAACTGTTTTGACTCCGAACTTTGAAGTGTCTGCAACTTTAAATTCGCGCGATTATCAAGGCTGGGATGGCGTCAAAGCATCTTACATCAATCCGCCAGCGAAAATTCAACTGCCAGAAGATTTGCAAGATTATACCGAAGAATGGGAAAATTTAAAAAATTCGAAATCTTTGGAAAAAAACAGTTCAGAAATTCCTAAACAATTTCCAGACGCGCAAATTTAACCACAAACTTTTTAATGGTTTGATCCGAAAAAATCACGCTGACTTTTAAATCTTCGCCATTGCCCTCGGTGGAATAAACGTTGCCCAGTCCAAAGGTGGGATGGCGAACTTTCATGCCCTTGGCATATTTTTTCCCCTGGATTCCTGTTTGGTCGTCCTCATCGTCAAAGTCATCATCGGGAAAAGTTTGTTTTTCAAAAGAACTTTTTGCATAAACACTTTTTGGCGAAGTAAATGCGTTCGAAGTTTTGAAAATCGAACTGACACTGGACCGAATGGTGGTTGCTTGATGATCCACCAATTCTTTGGGAATTTCTGCCAAAAATCTAGACGGAGCATTCATCTGATCTTGGCCCCACAGTTTTCTGGTTTTTGCATAAGTTAAAAATAAACTTTTTCTGGCACGGGTCATGCCCACGTAGGCAAGTCTGCGTTCTTCTTCCAAATCATCCAGTGCTTCGGAATCACTGCCGCGGCCACTGGGAAATAAATTTTCTTCCAAACCCACAATAAATACCACCGGAAATTCCAAACCCTTGGAAATATGCAAAGTCATCAAGGTCACCGAATTCGCATTTTCTTTTATGGAGTCTTGATCCGAAACCAATGCCATTTCTTCTAAGAACGAAACCAAACTGCCTTCGGCCCCGCGTTCGCGAATAAATTCCGCCAAGGCATTGTCGAATTCTTCTAAGTTCTGAATGCGAGATTCAGATTCGGTGGTATTTTCTGCTTTCAAAACTTTCAGGTATTCCGTTTTGTCTAAAATAACATGGTAAAAATCCTGCGGACTTAAAGTTTCCGTAAATGATTTTAATTCTGAAAGTAAATCCATAAATCGTCGCAATTTGCTGGTGGTGCCGGAATTAAATGCTTGGGTATCAATTAATTTCTGAATGGATTCGAAAAAACTAATACGATTGGCTGCTGCGAATTCTTCGACTTTATCAAAACTAGTTTTGCCAATTCCGCGCGTGGGCACATTGATAATTCGTTTTAATGCGATATCATCTTTTTCATTCAAGGCCACTTTCATATAGGCAATGACATCTTTGATTTCCATGCGTTCATAGAACCTGGTGCCGCCGATCAAACGATAAGGGGTGCTTTTCAGTCGCAGTTGTTCTTCCAGCACCCGCGACTGGGCATTGGTTCGGTAAAACACGGCGATGTCGTTGTAACTAAATTCTCCGTTGGCAATCAGCTGATCCACTTTCAGTGCAACAAAGCGAGCCTCGTCATATTCGCTGCGTTCTTCGCGGATGATGATTTTTTCCCCGTCATTATTCGAAGTAAACAAAGTTTTATCTTTGCGCTGCAAATTATTTTTAATCAGGTTGGTTGCCGCATCGACAATGGTTTTGGTGGATCGATAATTTTCTTCCAGTTTAACCACAGTGGTTTCACCGAAATCTTTTTCGAAGTCCAAAATATTTTTAATATCAGCACCACGCCAGCTATAGATGGATTGATCTTCGTCACCAACGACGCAGATATTGCGGTGGTTTACGGCCAGGGATTTGATCAGCAAATATTGGATGTGGTTGGTGTCTTGATATTCGTCGACCATAACGTATTTAAATTTATTGCGATAAGCTTCCAATAAATCGGGATACATTTTGAAAAGCTCATAAGTTTTCATCAGCAGATCGTCAAAATCCAAACAGTTGGCGCGTTTCATTTCTTCTTCGTAACGGGTATAAACTTCTAGTGATTTGGGATCCATCACATAAAAATTTCCCTTAACCAAATCTTGGGGGGTAAGGCCGGCCATTTTGGCCGAACTGATGCGCGATTGAAAAGATTTTGGTGGAAACATTTTGTCGTTGATATTTAAAATCGCCAAAACTTTTTTAATCTGGGTCAGCTGATCGGAAGAATCGTAAATAGTAAAAAAAGGCTTGTAATCTAAAAAGGTAATATGCTGGCGCAAAATGCGAACGCAGAAACTATGAAATGTGCTGACCCAAAGATTTTGATCCACGGGAACATTTAATTGGGACAGCAAATTATAAATGCGCGATTCCATTTCGCGGGCGGCTTTGTTGGTAAAAGTAACGCACAGAATTTCGTCGCAGGCCGCTTTGCCCGACGCAATTAGATTGGCCATTCGGTGGGTCAGCACTCGGGTTTTACCCGAACCTGCTCCGGCTAAAATCAGCAACGGACCGGCAAAATGTTCGACAGCTTTTTTTTGTGGCTCGTTGAGGCCTTTAACTAGATCTGACAAGTTCATACTAGTCGAACTTTTAGTCAGTTTCGAAACATTTTCAAGGCAATTCATTTTTATTTAGAAACGGCGGCATATCCCGTAAATTGATTGTTCATTAGGAGATAAATTGAAACTACAACGCGCGATTACTATTTTATTATTGCCTTTGCTTTTTGCAAACTGCCAAAAACGTGATTTGGACGCCAATGCGGCAAAGGGCGACGTCATGGTGCGGATCCCCTGGTCGGATTTTACCGATACCGAAGCAGATGAATCGACTCAAGGTGCTGCGAAATATGAATTGGACAATGTTTTGTTAAAAGGAATTAAAAATCTTTACGCCATGAGCGGCCAATTCCTGCAGACCTTTTATGCGCCCAAATATTTGCAGGATCATATTTCTGGCAATGCCCCGACCTTGGATTTTATTCGCTCGCGCGATGGAATTTATATTCCCACCAATGAACTTAGCCAAGAAGCCGCCGTTTTGTATGCGCATTTTCAAAATCTGTATGATTTAGATAAAAGTTTAGGAATTGAAAATCTGCAAACCTGGCCGCGCAAATTAACTTTGGGCAGTGTGATGCAGGTCAATGATCAAAAAGTGATGAACAATACTTTGTATGATGGTGCACGCGATATCTATATAGTGTTGAAACACTCTGGGCAGGATTTCCCTCTGTGGATGAATGCGGGTGTGAATGCTCATGAACATTTCCACAGTCATTTTTATAAGTTGGTTAAATCAGAATTATTAAAATCTAAAAAGATAAATGCAATTGTCGGTGCTGATTCGCATTTGTTGCAAGAGGCATTGCCGTCCGATTTAACTGCCAAAGAAATTTACACTTTGTTTTTGATTCGGGCTTGGGACGAAGGTTTGGCTGATTTGTGGGGCTGGATTTATTCTGGCGAAGTCGATTTCGTATCGACCTCGTTGCCAAGTTTAAAAGACGCGCGTTCCTTAAGTGCTAAGTCTGTGCAGGGATTTAATATGGAACAGATTACCAAAGAAAATCTGTATAAAAATATTCAGAATCAAGTTGAAGTCTATAAAAAAAATCCGACCGAGTTGAATTCCCAATCCTATCTTTACGGAACGGCAATGGCGCGGCAGTTGAAAGCGATTTTTGCAGGCCAAATTTGGAACAAAAAAAATCGCATCGAATTCGCACGAAAAATCATTGCAGCCTTGCCGGTTTTAAAAGATGGATTGCTGAAGGTGGATGATAAAAATTTAGCCGATCCCGCATTACTTTTTTCCAGCATTCGATCTGCAAACAAATTATCGGCGGTTGAAAACGAACGAATTGATAACATTACAGTCCCACGAGGTTTAAAATGAAAAAGATTTTTCTAGGAATTTTATTCTTTGCACAGTTTGCATCGGCAACTTTCCACATTTCGCTTGGATCCTTGGTGGAATTCCAGAAAGAAGAAAATCAACAATCCCAGGCCACGCTGAATTTTCAAGGTGGAATCGGTTGGCTGCAAAACGATACGATTTTCCGTTTGGAATACAATCAGTTGGAAAGAAAATCCGACGGCGCAGTCAGTTCTTTTTCCACGCACGAACGTCGATTCATTTTATGGGATGAAAACTTGTATGCCTTAGGAAATCGTTATTACTATCATTGGGATATTGGTTTAGGCATTGCAGAAAAAGAAGTGCAACAAAGTTTCGCGGGCAACAACGAAACAGTAACGTCGGACTGGAAACCCTTGGTGGGATTAAATCTCGGCATCACTCGCAAGCTTTCTTCAATCTGGGGAATCGACCTATCCGGCCGCCTGCTGGCCGCAGAAAATTTCGAGCCAAACCCAAATTTGGGGTTGCTGGCTACGGTTTACTTTTTGTTTTAGATTAAGAGTGCTATTTTAATAAAACATTTCTGGGAAATCTTTTCCAATAACGCCGGAAAGATTACCATTGCGATTCATCTCATCAAAATCCAGATTATAGCCCGAAGCTATAAACAAAGATCGATATCCTTTTTCAGAAAGCATTTGAATAATCTCAAGACCGTCAGCATATCCCAAGTCTTTATCTACAAAAATAGGGGTATCAAGATTTATTTGTGTGGGCGAAATTTCCTCCCACCGATGGACACAGATACAGTTTAGTTTTTTTGCTTGTGCTTGAATTTCCCAAGTAGTCCTAACCAAGGGATCATTATCAATCAAAACAAGATCTACGGATCCGTTCTGTCCACGCATTTTTTTTTGATTTTTAAATATAATTTTAGTAAACGGCGCCAAAAGTTTTGGAACAACTAGTGCGCCAGTTGACTCAACGCTTCCTAATATAAATTCATCCTCAAAATGACTTGTCACAAGGTAGGCTTTCACATTTGACGGGAGAGTTTTAAGAAGATCCAGACCTGTCTTTTGATCACCTCTAAAATTAAAATCAACTAGCGCGGTGCAACCATTGGGGAATTTTTCTAAAGTTTTTCGCGCCTCTTCGATCGAGGTGCAATCGATGATTTGAATTTTGTTGCCTAATTTCTTCTCCCACATGGCATGAATTGAATAGTCGTCATCAACAACGATAATCGGTTTTTCAAGGTCAATTTCGATATGTGGGGCAAACCATTTAGGGGCTTCGCAGATGGGGATCAAAATATTAATAACTGTTCCAAATCCAATTTGGGTAAAAATTTCCATTCTTCCAGCAATAGATTCAATGGTGTCTCGTGCTTGGCTTAAGCCGACCCCACTGCCGTGATTTTTCGTACTAATAGATTTGCCCATCTGAATAGATTTTTCAATTTGCTCAGGAATGCCTTCGGCATTATCTTGGATGCTCATTCTTAAAAACTGATTACTGTATTGCGAAACAAAAAGACACACTCGGGGATTTGTAAGGCGGGGATTGTTTTCAAAGGCCTCTATGGAATTATTAAGCAAATTAGATAATATTCTTCCTGCGGCTTCTGAATCCATCATAACCCAACAGTTATAAGCATTTTCTGAGACACTTAAATCCAATGCAATTCGTGATTTAGGCAGAAGAATTCTTTTTTCTGAAACAATAGTTTCAATAACGCTGTAAATAAGACAATTTTTTTCGCTTTTACGAATGGGTTCGCCCTGTTTGGATTGTCTGTGCTCACTCAATAAATTTTCCGCAATAAGGTTAATTCGAGATGCAATTTGAATAATCATTTGTCTAGAATCTTCGGGAAGTCCTTCGGTTTGACCAGTCAACATTCGCAACGCAGTCAACGGCGAACGAATGTCGTGGGACATATGCAGCGCTAATTTACTAAGTCGTTCACTTCTCAACTTCTCTTCAAGAAGGGCTTTAAAATTGATGACAATTTCATCAGCTAATTCATTAAACTCAGTAAAATAAGTGCCTTTAATTTTTTGTTTTTTAAGATTTTCAATATTCTCGTTCGCAGATCTTAATGTGGTAGTAAGTTCAAGCATTGGATCAATCAAAAGTGATCGTAAAAAATAGCTATAAGAACCTAGACACACTAGTAAAAAAACACACCAAGATGTCATGATTCCAGTTTTAGGTAAATTTTGAAAGTAAGTGCCCCATAGAAATTGCAAGCCAAACCAAGAACCGATAACTGAAATTGATAAAATAAAACTATAAATTGTTAATCGCGTTGATAGCAATGAAGCTTCCCAAGAATTATATTCTGCCAAAGGTTTTGCTTTTAATACGCCAACCAATACTGTTGCTAGACCAAATGTCCAAAAAATCTCCATAGGAAATCCCATTTGAAGTTCATTCTTAACCTCTAAATATTCAAGCAGCGTGCTGTAGGTTAAAATAATTAGAAAACCACTCGCGACAATACGCCGCCAGGAAGCTCTGAACAGAATTGCATTCATGATCCCAAAACTAATGATGACTGCTTTTGTAACAAGGCAAGCTACATGCAATAGAACTGTAAACACAGGAAGCTCATTGATGAATAAATGCTTTCCAAAAATAAATAAAAACAACATTAAGACAAAACTAAAAATAGACCAGGCAATTGTTTTTAAATATTGTGAAGCCAGATGTTTCGTAGAAATAAAATAATGGCTAATCGCAAGCAAAGAAAAAAAATAGATTGAGTTGTAAAGTGATTCAATAAAGCTGCCACGTAAATTTGTGACGGCAAAGATATTTACCACAGTTCCATAAATCACATCCCCGACAGCCATAAATAAAAATGCAAGGAGTAAAGAAAAAAATCCAGAGTTAATCGTTTTATTTTGATCTTTTTTAAAAAGAATTATTACTAAAGCAATATCGAGGCTTACCTGTGCAATAGTATTAAAGTAACCGAAAACTAATGTCCCCCAGCTGGTCAGTGATTGTGCAAAAGCCAAAGTTAAATAAACTGCGGTTGCAAGTATAGCCAATATTTTTTTCATTCGCGCTTTTCCCTTAACGGAAAAATTGAGGCAAGACCAATTAAAAAAGTTATAATGCCAAAATATATGCAAGTTTTTTGTTCGCTGATGAATTGAGAAATAAGGGTTCCAAGTGCCGCAGAACCCAAAGTAGTAACTTGAACAAGTGTATTAAAAGCCAAGGTCATATCTGCCAGTTTTTCGCCGGGAACAATAGTCTGCAAAGAACTTATCGAAACTACTGAGTAAAAGGACGCCAAATATCCAAACGCAATCAGTAGTGGAAGCGAAAAATAAAAATTTGCAACGTAGACATATGCACAGATAAGCAATCCAGCGATGGCGACAGCATAAGATAAGTTTTGAAAGCGCTGCAGTTTCACAAAAAATCCCTGAGTAATGCTAAATAAAATAGACCCTATGCTTGTTGCAAAAAATAAAATAGATATCATCATATCAGTGGCTGCCATATTTTTTTTTGCAAAAGGAATTTCTAAAACATTGATGCTGCCGCCAATAAGCCAAATTCCGAATGTTAATAAAAAAATAAATTTAATTTTTGTGTTTCTTGTTATGAAGCCAAATGACGATTGAAGTGACGCCGCCGAA
>JBBQHD010000093.1:0-11348 GCA_038323665.1 Bdellovibrionales bacterium | reverse complement strand
TTTTTTGATTGGTTACGACAATACCGCCAAAAACACTGACTGGATCTGACTGCAAAGTTTTTCGCAAAAAATCAGTCCCCATCGCAGCCCCGCAGGCACTGTTGTGTTTGACCGCAACAGCAATGGGTTCTTTGAACAATTGCACCAGTCGCAAAGCCGAATCTAAATCCAAAAGATTATTGTAAGACAATTCTTTGCCCTGCAAAATTTTGGCAGAATGAATCCCCGCATGTGGAGTCTGATACCAGCCGGCAGATTGATGAGGATTTTCCCCGTAACGCAAAGTCTGCACCAGTTCGCCAGAAAAATTGGTGTAACGGAAATTTTTGTCATCCGCACTTTTCAATGCTTCGGAAATCAAACTGTCGTAAGCCGCCAGTCGAGAAAACGTTTGCGCCGCCAGATACTGAGATTTTTGTTGCGACCAACCAATTTTATTTTCTAAAACCCATGGATAAAACTGAGGATCGCTGACCACCGTGACAAATTGATGATTTTTAGCGGCTGCACGCAGCATCGTGGGCCCACCAACATCGATTTTTTCTATCAATTCGGGCAAAGATTTTTTCTGTCGATAGGCTTCTTCGAAAGGATATAAATTCACAACAACCAAATCAATCGGAGGCACCTGATGTTCTGCTAGAATTTTTTGATCTTCCGGTAAATTCATTCGCGCCAGCAACCCCATATGAACTTTGGGATGCAAAGTTTTAACCCGCCCGCCTAAAATTTCTGGAAAACCTGTAAAGTCAGATACATCGGTGACATTAAACTTATTTTGTTTAAGATAGTCGGCCGTCCCACCGGTCGATAAAATTTCCAATCCATCCGCGACCAAGGGTCTTAGGAATTCAATAAGTCCCGTTTTGTCAGAAACACTAACAAGTGCTCTTTTCCACATAATTATTCCTATTCTAATTTTGACTGACTAGGCATGTTTGCAAACACGAACTAAATTATATTTAAATGGGCGCTTTGGACAGCAGTAATTTCAAATCGTCGTTGGTCAAATACAAACCCGCACCAATAAATCCGGCGCGTGAATTGACGCGATCAAAGGCATCGACAATACCGCCATGCAGGTAAATTCCATAGGGAAATTGGTATTTAATGATTCCGCGAACATTGCCATTACCCAAATCAATTGCCTCTAACGAGGTGGTCAATCTGTTGTTAAGCATATGATAATCGATACCAAAACCGCCGGTGCTTTCAATCAAACCTGCTCGCAAGGTCCAATCCCAAAAGTTTTTTCCGAAGACCGCTGTGAATTTAGTTTTGTTGTAATAAGTAATTTTTTGATCGGTCGAAGTGCTGGATCCACCTGAACTAATATCTGTGGTTTGTTTTTCCACGACGCCGGCTGGATCATTGACGATTCCTAAATAATAAAATCGATCCAGGCCAGGTTGAATTTGAATACCAATCGAAGTTTTGGTGGCGTTGACTCCGCTTAAGTATTCGCCGTGGAAATCAAATCCTGTCGAAATTTTTGAAGCACTGTCGACCAACGAACTGACACCTTGAATTGCCGTGTTTAATTCTTCCACTGTCGTATCGTCGTTAACCAACTTACCAATGGTGCCTTCGCCGCGGTGAACTTTGGCCACCATTTCATCGATGTTTTTCATAGTATGGTCGATGCGCTCCATCGAGTTTTTCCAAGTTTTCTTAAATCCTGTTTCGCCTTCATCGCTGACAAGATCATTTAAAGTGCCAGTGACATTGCGAACCTGATTGATAATTTCGCCAATTTTTCCTTTATTTTCTGCGGTCATTTCAGATAAGTCTCGGGTCAATCTTTCGATATTGGAAATCACCCGGCCCAAAATATGATTGCGCGTGCCGTCCCCGGATGTGGATTCTTTCAGTGATTCGGAAACTGCTTTTAAATTTCCTGCAACTGCTGAAACTTGGCCAATCAAGCTATCCAAAGATCCTTGATCTTTCACATTTAGAATTTGTCCACCGTCTGGAATGGGTGGATCCTGCAAAGAACCGCCGACGATCTCGACGTGTTTATCGCCCAAAATTCCCATCGATTTAATTTCTACGTATGTTGAAGTTGTTAAAGGCACATCGCTGCGCACAGTGATGTCGATTCTGGCCACTCCGTCTTGCAAACGAATGTCTTTGATCATTCCCATGGGAATACCGGCACTGCGAATCGCACTTTTTTTAATTAAACCGCCGGCATTAGGAATTAAAAACCAGGCTTTTTTGGTGCTACTTAATAAAGTTGGATCATCACTGACCTGCATGGACATAAAAGCGATGATACCGCCAATCCCCAAAACCAAAGAGCCAACTTTAAATTCAATGGTTTTTAAAAATCCCATTACTGTCTCATCCCTTTTGAAACGAACTTTTTAACAAGTTCAATCTCGCTGTCGTAAAAAACTTCTGGTTTACCAAAAAGTAAAACTTTTCCCGCATCCAGCATCGCCACATAATCTGCCAAACGAAAAGCCGAAGCCAGATCATGAGACACCATCACGGAAGTAATTCCCTTTCGATGCTTATGTGTTTCTAGAATCAAGTTATCTACCATTTCCGTCAAGATCGGATCTAGACCCGTAGTCGGTTCGTCATAAATTAAAATATCTGGATCCAAAGCCAAGGCCCTGGCCAAACCTGTTCGTTTTTGCATTCCACCTGAAATTTGACTGGGCAGTTTATGATAATGCTTGGGATCAAGGCCAACTTGCTGCAATTTTTCCTGAGCGATTGCTGCGATTTGGTCTTTGCCCAAGTGCGCGCGGTGTTCATCTAGGGGAAAACAGACGTTTTCTAAAACCGTGCAGTCATCAAAAAGTGCTGCTGACTGAAATAAAACTCCAAAATTACAGCGAAAACGAGTCATATCGTTGGCCGAAAGAGTGCTTAAATCCGTGCCCAGCACTTCGACTTTACCGCTGGTGGGCTTTAGCAATCCCAACATATGTTTCAGCACCACAGATTTTCCCGTTCCCGAAAATCCAATGACCGCAGTTAAACTGCCCTTGGGAATGGCAAGATCGATGCCTTTTAAGACTTCTTCGTTGCCATCGAAAGATTTATGAATGTCTTGCAAAAGCACCGCAGCCTGTTCCATTAGTTTACCCCTGCAGCTAAATAATACAGACGCAAAATATTACTTAAAAAATAATCCATAATAATAATCGTCACCATACTTAAAACAACCCCGCGGTTGGTGGCTTCACCCACACCCTTGGCGCCACCTTGAGTATAATATCCGCGGTAAGTGCAAATCATCGAAAATATCAGCCCAAAAAAAGCTGCCTTGAACAGACCTTCAAAAATATGTCGCATTTGAATGGTCTGACGAATTTTTTCGAAAAACACAGCCTCATCTAAATCCACCAACCGAGTGCATAAAAACCAGCTGCCGATCATCGCCACAAAATCAAACAGTCCAGTTAACAAAGGCATACAAAAAATAGCGGCAATCATACGTGGAGCAATCAAATATTGTTTCGGATTTACACCCATCACATCGATGGCATCGATTTGTTCATTCACGCGCATGGTCCCCAGTCGCGCGGCCATTGCTCCACCGGCACGAGCAGCGACGATAAGTCCGGTTAATACCGGGCCCAATTCGCGCGTGATTCCCAGTGCTACCGTTGGTCCCACTAAATTTACAGCGTTCACTAATTTAAAACCCAAATAAATTTGAAACGACAGGGCAAGTCCTGTGAACAATGCGGTCAGAAAAATAATTCCAACGGACTGGTTACCGACAAATTCAATGTGTTTTAAAACTTCTTGGTAACGCGAAGGTTTCGAGAAAGCCAAAGAAATGCTTTCCCAAGAAAAGACAAAAAGTTTTCCGCATTCTTCGATCAGTGTGAAAAGTTTTTGTTTGCCCCAATCCACGACTATCATTGCAAACCTTTGTAAACTTTTGGCACTCGATTTCCAACTCCTGCTAAAACGGCATGAGGCACAGTGCCTGCCCACTCGGCAACTTGTGTGACATCGATTTTTTTATCGCCACTAGTTCCCCACAGCAAAACTTCGGGATGTTTTGCTGACTGAAGTTGATTTTGCATTGCCGTTACATCCACCATAAAAAAATCCATACAAATATTCCCAACAATAGAAGCAGACATTCCGTTCACCAAGATATTTCCTCGATTGGAACAGTGCCTGGGATAACCATCTGCATAACCTGCAGGCACAACCGCAATCAACGAGTCCTTAGGCGCTGTCCAAGTCCCCGAATAAGAAACTCGGTCGCCTTTTTTAAGATGACGAAATAACTGGACCTGCGATTTGAAATTCATCACGCTTTGTAAACTTTTGCTGTGGCGACCGGTTGGATCAACCCCATAGATCAGCAATCCTGGGCGCGCGCCCCACTTTGGTTGCTGAGTTTCCCCCGACAAAGACCCGCTGTTAAATATCTGAAACTGCGTTTTATGATTGGGAAAATTTTGCTGGAATTTATTTTCAATCGATTTAAATTTTTGCAACTGCTGTTCGCAATCGGTGTTGGGAAAATTTTCTCCGTGGGAAAAATGGGTCAGAATTCCCTGCAACTGTGGCAACACTTTTTTTATTTTCAGAAAAACTTTTTCAGCGTCATCAAAAGGAAATCCCATTCGCTGCATACCCGTATCGAATTCCAGCCAGAATTTCGGAAATTCTTTGCCTTCCGAAAAAGAATCCAGGATTTCCCACGAGTTAACGACATTGCTTAAGTTGTAGGGTTTTAATTCAACCGCGGCATTTGCATCAAATCCCTGAAATACCAAAATTTCTTTTTGAATTCCGGCTGCTCGCAGCTCAATGCCTTCTTCGACCAGACAAACACCCATTCGCTGAATTCCAGATTGTTCCAAAATTTGTGCAACCTGAACGGCGCCGTGGCCATAGGCATTGGCTTTAATCATTGGACATAACAGCTGTTTGTTAATTTTTGTTTCAAGCCAGGTGATGTTTTTTTTTAATGCATCTAAATCAATCTCAATCAGCGTTGGTCTTCGGGTGGTGGAAAAAAATGTCACGGTTTCTTTACCTCATCCTTGGCCACAAAGTCGGGACGGTAATTCACCTTGGGCTTTGCGGCGCAAAGTTTATTGCCGCCTTTTTCTTGGATGTGTTGCAAAGCGCTTCGGCATAAATCCACTAAATCGTCAGGCTGCGCACAAGTGGCAGGATATTCTGCAAGTCCTACCGAAACCGTGCAGCGCACGCCGGTTTTTAAAACCGAATTGCTTTCAACCATTCGACGAATTCGTTCTGCGCGAATCATGGCAACACTTTTAGCACAATGGGGCAGCAATAAGGTGAATTCATTCACCCCGGTTCGAGCAAGAATATCCGAGTGTCGATTGGTTTTGCGGATCAGGTCCGCCAAGTTTTTTAAAATCTGGCCACGCGCTGATTCCCCGACCAAATTTTCTAAGTCTTGGAAATGATCCAAAGAAATTTTTATTAAACTTAGCGGACTAGAAAATTGTTTGGCGCGTTCGAATTCATCCATTAATTTGTGATCCAGAAATTTTTGGTTATAAGTGGCCGTTTCCAGATCTTCGGTTTCCAGAAAATCCAGCCTTTTTTCAATGCCCAAATGTGAAAAACAAATTTGCATAAGGCTGAATTCGTTTTCAATATGCAAGGGGATTTTTTGATCTTGAAAAAATGGGAAAATAAAAATTCCATCCAGCTTTTTTTGCGAAAACAAGGGGCGAATAAAAAAATTATGACCTGGAAAAGCTGTTGTTAAAAAACTTTCGAATTCGTTTTCAATTTTTCCAGTGTGAAAATTTTCCAGATCTTTGCTTTGCAAGGCATAGCCCAAATTTTCTTGGGTTCGCAAAGGTTTGGAAAAATGCGTGGCGATCAGGGATTGCAAATTTTCTAAAAATTTAAAATAAACGACTTCTTGTTCTTCCCAAATCTGCAAAAACTGTTTGATCACCGCATCGGGATTTTCGCAGGTCAGATAATTGGCCAAACGCTGTTGCACCGGAATGCTGGGGCCCTGTTCTAATTTTTCCAGTTTTTCTAAAATCTGTTCGTTTTGAAATTCGTAATAAAGCTTTTCGCAGGCCTGATCGACCGCCCACAACGCACGATCGGCTTCGCCTTCTGCCGTTTCTGCTAAAATATCCATTACGCCAAATTCTCGAAATGCTTTAAGGCTGGCGAATTGCGAGGGATGACACCAAATTAGAAACCTTGAATCGGGGCTTAGTTTTAAAATTTTATCTAAAAATTGGTTTAAATTTTCGTGCAGGGATTTAATCGAAAATAACACCAAATGTGCAGGCCGCTGGGTCAAAGTTTTAAAAAATTCATTTTCATCGGTGGAAAGTGAAATTCCGTAACCCGCTTGTTCGATATTGGCCGCAAGATCAAATCCCCAGTCTTGGTTGTTGGAAAATAAATGCACCGAAAAATCTTTGGCCATAGATCTTATATTCATGGTGCACGCGTCCCAGGTTGGGGAATATGGGTCGCAAACTGTTCGCTTCGGGACGTTTTTTTGGCTGGAATTTGCTGTGGAGGAAGTTTTAAAAAATCTTCGGCTGTTTCTTCGATAAAAAATTGTTCACTTGCGATACTGAATTCTATTTTTGCAATGGCATCCAGCTGTTCTGAAACCGGCGACAGCAATTCTTCTAAATCCAAATCCGGAGGCGAAACTAAGATTGGTTTTTGTGTTTCTACGACTGTTTTTTCTGGCGCTTTAAATATCAAAATAATCTCTGTGCCTTTACCCGGTTCAGACAAAATATTCAATTTCGCCTTGTGGTCTTTAGCAACGCTTGCAACCAATGCCAAACCCAAACCCAAATGATGGTCCCGGGTTCGGGTGGTGAAAAACGGGCTTGCTGCTTTTTCTAAAATTTCTACATCCATGCCTTCGCCAGAATCAGCAATTTTTAAAATCAATTCTTGTTCTTGTTGAACCAAAGACAAACGAATTTCCTTGTTCATGACCTTGTCCAAAGCTTCGATCGAATTTTGCAAAATATTTTTTAATGCCTTAGTCACTGCAACTAAATCAAAGTCGATTTCCGCATGGTCTTCTAAGTCGCGAATAATCTTAATTTGCTTTTTCTGCAGTTCATCTTCCAGTTCTAACAACGCCTGGGAAACAGCTAGGCCCAATCGATTGGCGGATTTTTCGCCTTTTTTCTCGCCCGCAAAAATAAATAATTTGTCCAGCAGATCCCGGATTTGTCGGGCTTCTAATTGCATCAGGTCTAAATGCTTTTTATCGACTTCATTTAAGCCTGCATTGCGTTCTAAAAACTGTGCATGACCAAAAATCGCCGTCAACGGAACACGCAATTCTTCTGCCAGAGAGGATGCCATTTTCAGCGACATTGCCTCGGTCGTTTTATTTTCATCGATCACCGGGGCTTTGATATTTTTTAAATCAGGCAGATTCAGCGATGTGACTTTTTTCTTTTCTGACTCGATATCAAAATACCATAAAATCGAACAGGCAATCAGGACCAAACACAAAATAGCTATAACCCAGGCAAAGTTTTGCCACCAGGGTAAAACGATTTTCGGAACAATTGTCAAAGTTAAATCAATCCCAGAAATTTTTGAAACCAAGGCCATCGGCCGAGCAAAAAACTGCCGGGGCGAATTGACTTCGGAAATCTGCGCCCAAAGATTGTGGGATTTTAAACTTTGTCCGATATAATCTGTGGTGGAATGCAAAATGATTTCTCCGCTGGAATTGCTGACAATCCAATCGGCATTGTCTTTGCGAAAGGCATCCAGAATTCCCGCCGCCCAATGGGTTGGCGCAAAATAAATTCCCCAGCTGGTTCCATAATTAATAGCGATGGTGATCAAACGAACCGCGCGCGGACCGCGACTGACCCAAACTTCAGTGCTGCGATTGGTGCCTTCAAGCAATTTTTCTTGGTTTTGTTTTAACCAGGACTTCCAAAAATCCTCATCGGTTCGCGCGAATTCACTTTGCGGATCGGTTTGGAAATTTTTAACGCTGAAAATATTTTTTTGGTTTTCAATGTTAACAATTGCTTGAAAAGGCTTGGCCAATTTCTGATTTTCGGTTTGAGTTTGTTTCAAATCCGATTGTAAGATTTGCTTGAATTGCTCGCTTTGCGCGGTCAGCATTTTTTCCGTGAAATCCTGATCGTAATTTTTCCAGCGGATTTGCGTGACTAAACTGATGGCTAAGATGACCAACAGAAGGCTGACACCTACGCTGTAGACAAATAAACTGGACTTAGCCTGTTTGCCCATATGTAAAAATCCCCCTTCAAGTCACAGTCCCCAATTTATATCCTAGGGTGATTTTTTTTAACCGACAATAGTTGTTTCAACATCTTGTAGATACGGGTTGCTTTCGGTAGTCTACCCTTGTGAAAAAAACCGACGTATTGATCATTGGTTCTGGAATTGCTGGCTTAAGTTCAGCACTGCATTTGTCGGATCATTTTCGCGTGACTTTGCTGACCAAAGAAAAAACTCCCGACACAAATACGGCGATGGCCCAAGGTGGAATCGCTGCCGTCGTCAGTGGCGAAGACAGTTTTGCTTCGCACGTCAATGACACTTTGATCGCCGGCGCAGGTTTGTGCCGCGCCGATGTAGTCAAAGAAATGATTGAACTTGCACCCGCGCGAATCGACGAATTAAAAAACTGGGGAGTCCGCTTAAGCCAACATTTGACGCGCGAGGGCGGGCATAGTTTTCGCCGCATTTTACACCATGCAGATCAGACGGGAAAAGAAATTCACCGCGGCCTGTGGGAAAAAGTAAAACTCTGTCCATCCATCGAGGTGATCGAAGAACATTTTGCCATCGATCTTTTGACCAATCAAACCCTGGACCCACGCAGTTCTGAAAATAAAAAAGTGGTGGGCGCTTTGGTTTTAAACAAAGTCAAAAATCATTTGGAATGTTGGCTTGCGCACACCGTGATTTTAGCCACCGGCGGGGCCGGGAAAATTTATCTTTATACCTCGAATTGGGATGGCGCCACCGGCGACGGCATCGCGATGGCTCATCGTGCAGGCGCACGTGTTGCCAATATGGAATTTATGCAATTCCACCCAACTTGTTTATTCCACCGCGATTCCAGAAATTTTCTAATTTCCGAAGCCTTGCGCGGCGAAGGCGGCGAATTGATCAATGCCGCAGGCGAAGCTTTTATGAAAAAACATCATCCACTGGGGTCGCTGGCTCCACGAGATATTGTCGCGCGGTCGATCGATGCCGAGATGAAAAAAACGGGCGAGCAATGTGTGTTTCTGGATATGACTCATAAATCCCGCGAAGAATTGCTGCAGCTGTTTCCACATATTTTTGCGCGCTGTTTGGATTTTGGTATTGATCCCAGCAAACAGCCGATTCCCGTGGTGCCGGCCGCGCATTATTTGTGTGGCGGTGTTTTGGCTTCGCCTTCGGGGCAGACAGATTTACCGGCACTGTGGGCATTGGGTGAAACGGCTTGCACCGGATTGCATGGGGCGAATCGATTGGCTTCGAATTCTTTGTTGGAAGGTTTAGTGATGTCTTATTTGTGTGCGCAAAAATTAATTGCCGACAAAGAAAATCTAGCGATCCCCAATTTTTCCAAAGAGGATTTGCCCCTGCCCGAAGCCAAACCTTCGGATGAACTTAGCGTGATTTTCCATTTGTGGGACGAAGTGCGCAGGCTGATGTGGAATTATGTCGGCATCGTGCGCACCACCAAGCGTTTGTTGCGAGCCAAACAGCGTTTGAAAAATATTTTACAAGAAATCAAAGATTATGATTCGGATTATCGTTACGATCAAAATTTGATCGAACTTTTAAATCTGGCACAAGTTGCAGACCTTACCGTCAGCAGTGCGCTGGAAAGAAAAGAATCCCGCGGCACCCACTACACCCTGGATTTTCCGGAAACTGCGTCAGTGCCCCAAGAAACCATCTTGTAGACTAAGCTCTTAAAAGGCACAATTTAACAGATGAACGCAAAAAAATATTTCGAAGGCAATTTAGTTGCCCCAGATTCCACCAAACTTTTTTATCGATGCTGGCCCAAAGAAAATGCCAAAGGCACTATTCTTTTTACTCATGGTCAAGGCGAACACAGCGGCTGTTACGATCGATTGTTAACAGGTTTATCCAACAGCCCGTGGACTTTTTGGGGTTGGGATATGCGCGGACACGGAAAATCCGATGGCAAACGCGGTTATGCAGCGAACTTTACCGACATCGTCGACGATTTTAGTTTGATTGCAAATATGGTGCGAGAAAAAACCACCGGCCCGCTGGTATTGTTGGGACATTCGATGGGCGGACTGGTGACCTTATCTTTCGCACGAAATCATTTAGAATTTAATTTTGATGGAATGATTTTGTCTTCTCCGCTGATGGGCTTGTGTTTAAAAGTGCCGACGCTTAAATCCTATGGTGCAAAGTTATTGAACCAGTATTTGCCACAATTAACTTTGGGCAATGAAATCAGTGATCGCGATCTGACCCGCGATCCCAATGTGATTGCCGAATACCAAAACGACCCTTATCGACACGGCCGAATTTCTTCCGGAGTTTTCTTAGGATTTATGGACGAGATTGAACAAGTGAAAAATCATGCGGCTGAAATTACCAAAAGATGTCTGATGCAAATTCCGGAAAGCGATCCCGTGGCAGATTCTGTTGCCGCCGCCGATTTATTTGAAAATCTGGGAAGCTCAGACAAAACTTTAAAAATATATGCCGATGCCAAACATGAAATTTACAATGATCTGTGCCGTGACGAAGTATTTAAGGAAATAGCAAAATTTTTAAAAGCTTGGGAGAAATAATGATGCGTTTATTTATACTTAGTTTTGTTTGTATATTCGGATTTTTGGGCTGCCGAAGTAATCCTGTTAAAACAGAAAGTTTCTGGATGACGGATTCGCAATACGCCCCGATCGTGATTGCACAAACTCAGCGGGCGGCACAGTATTCCGGATTTTATAATACCGTGGATTTGCGTGCGACTTTACTGCGCAGGGCTTTGCTGGAAGCGCAATCCCAACAGCTGGCCCGCATTTACCGTTGGAATTTACAAAAATTTGGCGTTGAAAAACAAAAAATATTTGATAAGTCGAATGAACGTTCACAAGTTTTCTTAAGTTTTTTTACTCCTGATCGCAAAAATGATGATTTAAATAAAAAAGCTACACAGTGGCGAATTTATTTGGATGTGGGGGATGTCCGCTATGAAGGCAAGGCCACGAAGCTGACCAATTCAACCTCAGAATTAGTGGGTCTGTATCCACAACATACCCGTTTTTCTACCCCCTATATGGTGGACTTTCCAATTCCAGTCGACAATCTAACAGGTGTCGCGGTTAAATTTACGGTTACCA
>JBBQHD010000092.1:0-11360 GCA_038323665.1 Bdellovibrionales bacterium | reverse complement strand
ATCCGAATTGGGTTCATTGCCGCCAGTGAAATCCCCCAATAACAAGGCTTTGCAGTCTTTGAAAATTCCTGCCTGATTAAAATGCTGCAGCATTCGATCAATGCGATAACCCCGTTCGCCCAGATCCTCAAAACACAAAATTTTTCCTTTGGTCTTGATTTGAAAGGGCGTTCCGATGGCCGATTCCAATACAGATAAATTTCCACCGACCACGGGTCCGATAATCTTTTTTATTTTTTTTGCAGCAGAATTTAAGGGCTGTAAGTTCTTAAATTGCATTTGCTCGCCATTAAATAAGACCTGTTTAATTTGGGTTTGCGACTCAAGATCTAGTTTTTGCGAAACAAGTCGATCAATTAAGGGCCCATGCAGTGTGGGCCAATTCCATTTTTGGTTTAAAAAAACATGTAAGGACGTAATGTCGCTGATGCCAATTAATAATTTCTTATGTTTGGGCTTTTTAAGTTTTGCCAGCATTGGCAATAACCGATTGGAACCATAGCCACCGCGCAAACACCAAATCACTTTGGCGGATGACTGGGTCAGTGCATATTTTAATTGAGCAAATCTTTCGGCATCTGTGTTTGCGCACAAAGTGTGCTGACCAAATATATTTTTCGGAATGCGAGCGCTTAATCCCCAACCTGATAATAATAAATTCGCTTTGTTTAAAACCTCTGGATCGGTTTTAAAACCAGGGGCGATGATTTCTACTTCATCACCAGTTTGTAAAATTGGTTGGATATTTTCCGTCAAAACATGCTGCACAGAATTGATTGTGACTTGCTTCTTGAGCTTTGAAAAGCCCTTCTATGGATAAATATCCCAAAGTGTCGGCGCCCACATACTCTTTAATTTGCTGAATGTTCGAATTTGCAGCGATCAATTCTGCTTTTTGCGGAGTATCCACCCCGTAATAACAAGGCCCCGTGGTCGGAGGGCACGCAATGCGCAAATGCACCTCGGTCGCACCCGCCTCGCGAATCAGTTGTAAGATTTTTTTGCTGGTGGTTCCTCGCACTAAGGAATCATCGATCACGATAACTCGTTTGCCCTTCAAAACTGCGGATTGGGGATTGAGTTTAATTTTTACCCCAAAATCGCGAATGCTTTGATGCGGCTGAATAAATGTTCGCCCAACATAATGGTTACGAATGATGCCAAACTCGAAGGGAATTCCACTTTGCTGGGAATATCCCAGTGCTGCAGCTACCCCGCTGTCGGGCACGGGAATTACTAAATCTGCTGCGATGGGGGATTCAATCGCAAGTTGTCTGCCAAAAGCCTGTCTGGATTGATAAACACTGCGGCCAAAAACAATGCTGTCTGGTCTGGAAAAATAAATCGATTCAAAAACACATTTCGCAGAATTTTTTTGCTCGGAAAATCTGGCGCTGTATTCGCCACTGGCGTCCACCCAAAAAATTTCTCCGGGCATAATCTCACGTTCGTAAGTGGCGCCAATCAAATCAAAAGCACAGGTTTCCGAAGCAACCACCCGAGAATATCCGCCATCGGGTCTTTTCTTTTTGCCAATGACCAGGGGCCTAAACCCCAGAGGATCTCGGAAGGCGACCAACTTATCATGGCTTAAAACCACGCAACTATAAGCACCGACAATATCTTGAAGTGATTCTTTAAGTGCGGTGATCAGGTCATTGGAAGGATTCTGCGACAGCAGATGCAAAAATATTTCCGTATCATTGGTGCCCTGAAAAATAGAACCTTTACCTTGAAGTTTAATGCGCAAATCTTTGCTGTTCACAATATTTCCATTGTGAGCCACTGCAATCGGGCCATTTAATAAATCAGCCGTCAGCGGCTGAGCATTCGTCAGTAGATTTTGCCCCGTAGTAGAATATCGAACATGGCCTATGGCCGTTGACCCCACCAAGCGATCTAGATCACTGGGTTTGAAAACGTCTCCGACCAAGCCCAAACCTTTGTGATGAATGTGGTCATTATTTTTTAGCGAAACAATCCCAGCGGATTCTTGTCCTCGGTGTTGCAAAGCATACAGGCCTAAGTAAGCAATGCGTGCAGCATCTGGATCATTCCAAATTCCGAAAACTCCACATTCTTCACGCATACTTTTCATAAAAATTCTCCGAAGACTTCTTGGGCAGAAGTCTTATGTTTCATACGCAATTCCTGCAAATTCCACTTTAAATTCTGCGTGATTTGAAAACTGTTATTTTTGGTCGTTCCCAAAAGTTCGAAGGAATTTTTAAACAATCCATCCTTCAACAACTCTTGAAATTGTTTTTCTTGTTCGGGGGAAATCGCGACAATCACTCGGTAAAAATCTTCCTGACAAAGTTGACCGATATTTTGGGTTTGCAAGGTTATGCCAACCCCATCTTGTGACATTTGCAGCAAGGTCCACAGCGTTCCGCCTTTGCCAACCATTTTCGAACTGGCAAAATTGATTTTTTCACCCAGCAATAAAATCTGCCATAAATATTTTCTTAAGTTTTCAATATTAATTGAATTGCTTTCAACCGTAACGAACGGAATCTGCAAAGAATAAACTTTTAAATTTTCTTTTTGAAATTGATCGGATGGAATTTCTGTTTTTGCCTCACGCAAACCCACTGCCCCGATGGCAGGCGTTGGCGGAATTCCCTTTTGATCGGTCTCGTTGTAAAAACTGACATTTCCGCTGATGACCGGAGCATCTAAAACTTTGGCTGCTTCGGCAATGCTTGCCACCGACAAAGCAAATTCCCCCATAATGTCTTTTTTCTCGGGGTTGCCAAAGTTCAAACAATCCGTCAGTGCCAAAACTTTTGCGCCTTTAATTGCCATCTGCAAAGCCGGGTAAAAGACCGCATCATAGGATCCCAACAAAACATCTTGTTTAAAAATTTCAGGCCGACATCCAACTGCGATCGCAAGTTCACGCTGCGAAGGCAATTTTAGAAATGCCACACTTTGGGTGGCATCTTTCATCGTGCGAGTTCCCACCCGCTGATCATACTGACGGTAAATGGGACTGCGATTCCAAAATCTGGGTTGCGCAAAAAAACTTAGGAATTTTTCTTTGATCTGGGATTCATTTAAATTTTGTTTTTCAATTTTTAAACGTCGGGTGGGGATTTCAAAAGCGCGATCATAACGTGGAGCATTTTCTACCAATAAATCGGGATCGATTTCAGTCAGCAATTCGTTGTGCCAATAAATTTTAACTAATTTTTCAGGTATTACTTTTCCTAAAATGCTGGCCTCTAGTCCCCAACGATGGAAAAGTTTTTGGATCTGATCAAACTTAGCTGGTTCGCACATCAACAACATGCGTTCTTGGCTTTCCGATAATAAAATTTCTTCGGGAGTAAGACTTGAATCACGAATGGGCACTTGATCCAATCGCAGTTCCAAACCCATCTGACTTTTCGAAGCCATTTCAAAACTGGACGAAGTCAGACCTGCGGCACCCATATCTTGAATCGCCAATACCAAATCTTGATGGATGACTTCCAAACAAGCTTCGATCAATAATTTTTCGTAAAAGGGATCGCCAATTTGCACATTGGGTTTTTTTGCTTCGGAATCTTCACCAAAAGATTCCGAAGCCATACTGGCGCCGTGGACTCCGTCTTTGCCGGTTTTCGCGCCGACATAGACCACTAAACTGCCGGCTGTTTGACCGCGTGACAGTGCTAGTTTTTCATCGCCGGTTAAAAGTCCGACTGCCATCGCGTTGACTAAAATATTTTTATTATATTCGGGATGAAATTCCGTTTGTCCTGTGACCGTGGGAACGCCCACGCAATTTCCGTAACTAGATATACCTTTGACAACACCATCGATCAGATCGCGCATGCGATCTGCCCCAGGTTCGCCAAAACAAAGATAATTTGCCAAGGCTATAGGCCTTGCGCCCATGGTAAAAATATCTCGCAATATTCCACCCACACCGGTCGCAGCACCCTGAAAGGGTTCGATAAAACTGGGGTGATTATGACTTTCCATTTTAAAAACAATGCGTTCTTGATTTCCCAAATCCACAAGACCCGCATTTTCTCCGTCAATATTTGGCGTGCGGGAATTGCGGTAAGAAAATTTACGCAAATGATTTTTTGAAGTTTTATAACTGCAGTGCTCACTCCACAGTGCTGAAAACAAGGGCCATTCGATTTCTTTTAAGTCCCGGCCGACTAATTTTTTTGCCAAATCGTATTCGGATTGATTCATTCGGTATTTTTTTAATTTTTCTGAAAATATCATAGGAACGCCTTTCCATCTTGCGAACCCATCCATTCAAGGCTGGCCCTTTCCGGATGCGGCATCAGGGCACAAACTGTTTTTTCAGCGTTCCAAATTCCTGCGATATTATCCAAACTGCCATTGGGATTTTTTTCGTATCGCAGCCAAACCTGATCGCTGTCCTGGATTTTCTTAAGATCGTCGGCAGGCGCAAAAAACCTTCCCATCTTATGGGCGATAGGTAATTTATATTTTTGTGATTTTTCTACTTTGGCACAAACCGGCCCTGTGTTTTCTACCCGCACATCGACCCAATCATCTTGAAAACGCAAACTTTGATTGGTGACCAGCGCCCCAGGTAAAAGTTTTGCTTCGCACAGGATTTGAAAGCCATTGCAGATTCCCAAAACATGGCGACCTTTTTTTACGTGGGATATTAAACTTTCCACAGCCTTGCTTTGTGCGGCAAGCGCTCCGGATCGCAAATAGTCGCCGTAACTAAATCCACCGGGCAAAATCACCAAATCAAATTCTTGATCTGAAAATGAATCCCGGTGCCAAATCCACTTGGCATTTAAGCCTTCGCGTTGCACCCACGAAAAGACATCCTGATCACAATTTGTGCCTGGAAAACGAATCACCCCGACTTGGGTTTTTCGGCTCATGTTTTATCTCCGAATACTTTAAAGGTTTCAATCAAAGGGTTGGAAAAAATCTTTTGTGCCAGGTCTTCCACCATTTTTTTTGCTGTGGCTTCGTTGTCTTGATCGACTTGAACTTCGATCCACTTGCCAACACGAACCGAAGTTACCGGAAACTTTTTTTCTTGCAGAAGTTCTTGGACGGCACGGCCTTCGCTGTCTAGTAAAACTTCTCGGGGCATAACTTGCACAAAAAATTTCATAAATTCTCCTTAACCCTGTTGGGTCAATCTGTTCCAGACCTCTTCGTAAGCTGTTTGCACATTTCCTAAATCGCGGCGAAATACATCTTTGTCTAATTTTTGTTTGGTGGCCTGATCCCAAAGTCTGCAACTGTCGGGCGAAATTTCATCCGCCAACACAATTTCATTTTTCAAATCCACCCCAAATTCAACTTTGAAATCAATTAAATCTATTTTTATTTGATTAAACAAATCCTTCATCACTTGATTGATTTTTAACCCGGCCTGTTTCATTTCCCGAATTTGTTTTTCGGTTGCAAATCCAAAACTCAACATTTGATCTTCGCTCATGAACGGGTCGTTCAGTTCATCTTTTTTGTAATAAAATTCAACCAGAGGCTGTTGCAATTTTTCGCCTTCTGGAAGTCCAAATTTTTTAGCCAGTGATCCAGCAATAAAATTCCGCACCACAACTTCGCAGGGCAACATGGACAATTTCTGCACAATCATTTTTGTTTGATCGACATCTTCGACCCAATGACTGGGAATTCCCTGTTCACGCAATTTACGAAAAACAAAGGACGCAAAATTGCGATTTAATTCGCCTTTGCCAGAAAAGGAACCCAATTTTTGCGCATTAAAAGCCGTCAGGGAATCCTTAAATTCTAAAAGATATAGATGGTCGGTTTGTTCAAAAACTTTTTTAGCTTTGCCTTCATAAACTAATTTCATTCGGTCAACGCCTTTCTTGCTTGGGCTTTCAAAGTTTTGCGCAATTTCTTTCCAGAAAAAATTTCTGAAATTTCCTTGGCTTTTAAATACTGTCGAACATCCGGATCGTGAATCAATTTTTTCTCTAAAGAATCACCTCGACCGATCGAGTGCGCGATTCGTTGCACATGGGAATAGGCTTCTTCGCGGGCAAGCCCTTTGCGGACCAAGGCCAGCAAAATTTGCGAACTAAACAACAAGCCTTGCGAATCAGCGATATTCTCTGACATTTTTTTGCGATTCACAATCAGTCCATCCATCAATTGCGCCATTCGGTGGACCGCATAATCAGCCACAATAAATGCATCAGGGAAAATCACCCGTTCGACGCTGGAATGACTGATGTCTCGTTCATGCCATAAGGCAATATTTTCTAAAGCGGCCTGAGCATAACTGCGCATAAGCCTAGCTAGTCCCGTGACATTTTCAGAACTGATGGGATTTTTTTTATGTGGCATCGCGGAAGATCCCTTTTGCCCTTGAGCAAATCCTTCCGTAACTTCGGCCACTTCGCTGCGCTGCAAATGCCGCATTTCCACGGCCAATCTTTCAATTCCCGCACATAGTAAAGACAAAGCTAAAAATAATTCTGCATGACGGTCCCTGGGCACAACTTGTGTAGCAATTTTTTCCGGCCGCAATCCCAGTCGCACGGCCACTGCTTTTTCGACTTCGGGCCCTAAACTTGAGTAAGTTCCAACCGCGCCGCTTAATTTACAAATCATCAGTTGGTCCAAGGCTTGACTGACGCGTTTTTCATTGCGGCGAAGCTCTTCTAAAAATCCTGCGATTTTTACACCGAAACTGGTCGGTTCGGCATACATTCCGTGGGTGCGTCCTGGGCAAAGTGTGTCTGCCTCGCGCGCGATTAAGTTTTTCAAGCTGCGTTTAAGCGTAAGCATGCTTCGCAGTAAAACTTCACCGGCTTCACGAATCTGCAAACTAAGTGCTGTGTCTAAAACATCCGAGCTGGTTAATCCATAGTGAATGTATTTTCCATTTTTTCCGACGTTTTCTGCCAGATTGGAAACAAAGGCGATCACATCATGTTTGGTTTTTTGTTCGATTTCAGAAATGCGCCGAATGCTAAATTTGGATTTTTTACGAATGTCTTTGGCGGCAGCCAAAGGGATTAGTTTCATTTTTGCCTGAACTTCCGCCACCGTGATTTCGACTTCCATCATTTTGGCAAATTTTGTGTGCAGATCCCAGACAAGTCCCATTTCCGGCCTGGTGTATCTTTCGATCATGGATGAACCTCTTTTTTCTTCTTCTTATCCTCTTTTGCGAACTTTAATTCAAGATTTTTTATATGTTGCTGCTGTTCTTGGAAAATTACATTTAAACTAAAACTTGTTTGAGTCTCGGGCGAGCTTAAAATCAGATTTGGCATAGCGGGTTTCAGCAAAACTTTGTTGTCATACTGAGGAAATACCGCGGGCCCCAGTTCCGTAAAGGACAAAGTCGCTTCCTGAGGCAATAGGCATTTTACTGGTCTTGCCGCCATTCGCTTTTCCAGTTGCTGACACAAGCTTTCGGCAATAAAATCCAAAAGAGTTTTTTGAAACCGTGAGCCTAAGGGGATCAAAAACCAAACATCCCATAAATTTCCAGATTGAGTTTTCTGAAAGATAAAAAATCGATCATCCTGCCAAGGAATTTCCGATCCATCAGCCATAACAAAATGTTCGGGCAAATAAACGTCGACGGGCCATTCAATACGAAATTTCATATAACAGGATTTCGGATAAATAACTTCTTGTTTAAAGATTTTGTCCCGAATGTTATTGGATATAAACTGAGTTTCCTGACTAGTCAGACACCAAATAAATTCATCAGCACTAGTCAAACCGTTCACTTCCCCTGAAATCTCAAGCCCGAGTAGTTTTTTTCCAACAAAAGCCGCATCCACTAATTTTTCGCTGGTTAAGACTTCTACGTTCTGGGTTTTCAGCCATTCGAAATTTCGCTGCCAACCCGTGCGCGAAGCTCTTTGAAACCAAAAATCATCGTTTGAAATTTGCTGATTAATATCCAAAGCATCCAACAGCGAATAACTTCGAGTCGAATTCCAATGATTAAAAAGTGCTGCCAACCAATTATTTTCCCACAATGGCGGCTGATGAAATTGTCTTTGATATTCAGACAAAGGACCTTTGCTTTCAAAGGGCCCTTTCTGAGTCAGCACAGTCCAGCCATGCGACGCGCGCAAAAATGCTTCGTCCGCATTCCACCTTGTGCTGAGTTCAGCGGGGAATTCGCCAAAAAACCCAAAAGGCCCACTGCCATCTTCCGGCGCCCATTGCTTAAATTCTTTGGATAAATCCAGCAAGGTCACTGAATGTCCTTTTTGTGCAAGATTTGCTGCCAACCAATGACCGCGACCAAAACAACTGACCACTAAAATTTTTCTAGGTAAACAAGATTCTGTTTGATTCACAGTTGAATGGCCTTTCTCATAAGAAACTGTTCACACAAAGACAATTGCATTTGAGCCTTTGCCATATCGATTCCCGAATTCACAGCCTGTTTTGACACAGCCAGTTTCTGAAAAATCCTGGGTCCTTCATCCATACCTGGGGTCACATGATGAACGGTTACGCCCAACTCGTCTCCGCACGAAAAAGCTTTTTCAAAACTTTTAAGCCCAGGATATTTGGGCAGAAAACTTGGGTGAATATTAAAAATATTGCCCTGCCAATTTTGCAGAAAATCAGCGGGAATGATTTTCATAAATCCTGCCAGGAAAATTTTCTGAATGCGGTAACGCTGCAAAGTTTTCTGCACCGACGGCCAATCAATAGGCGCACTGAGTATCTCGACCGGAATGCCCTGGCGTTTGGCGCGTAAAATTCCGTAAGCAGATGCCGAAGACGACAAGACCAATGAAATTTGCTGGCGTCCATTTTCGTCTAGAACTGCTTGCAGATTTGAACCACGGCCAGAAATAAAAACAGCCCAGCGTTGATTCAATCTTTGCTCCAAACCCAGTTCGGTTCCGCACCCGATGGCGAAATTTCTACTTGTCCAAGTTTAAAGTTTGCAAAGTTCATATCCAGACAAATTTTTTCGACTTCACCCACATTGGCTGGTGGAACGATTAAAACAAAACCCAAACCACAATTCAAAGTTGTAAATAGATCCTGATCCGACATTTTTGTGCGCGCCTGCACTTCCGCAAAAGCCGCTGGCAATTCCCATTTTTTTAGATTGGCCGTAGCACCTTTGGGCAATGCCCGCGGAATATTATCTAGACCTGCCCCGGTAATATTGGCAGCAGCCGACAAAAGATTTTTTTCACAAAGCTTCAATAGCAAGGAAACGTAAAGTCGCGTCGGTGTCAGTAGAAGTTTTTTGTATTCCGGATTTTTATCGGCAATCTCTTGGGCGAAAACTTTGCGAACCAAACTAAATCCGTTGCTGTGAAATCCCGAACTTTTCAAGCCGATTAAAATATCGCCGTCATGAACTTGGGCAGCACCGATGATTTTTTTTTCATCGACGACCCCGATAGCAAATCCAGCGCAATCAAAATCCTTGGCTTGGTAAACACCTGGCATTTCTGCGGTTTCTCCGCCGATCAAGGAACAGGAACTTTCCTTGCAGGCGTTTTTGACTCCTTGTAAAAATTCTTGAGCATGGGGCAAATGCAATTTCCCGGTGGCATAGTAATCTAGGAAAAACAAAGGTCGAGCCCCGCAGCAGATTAAATCATTCACGCACATGGCAACTAAATCTTGTCCTACTTCCGCAAAACTTTCGAAATGGCTGGCCAATAAGACTTTGGTTCCAACCCCGTCGGTGCACGTAACTAAACAAGGTTTGTCTATGTTGGGAAATTGAAATTTACAGATCGACGCAAAACCGCCGACTCCGTCAAGCACCAGATCATTGGAGGTTTTATCTTTTTGCAGCCATTCGACGAGTTCATCACCTTTGGCCGTATCGACCCCGGAGGTTTTGTAATCCATTGGCCCATACGATCTAACAAATTACCTAAAATCGCCAGTCTAATTTGGATTCCATTACCTATTTGCATTGCAATGCACACCAAAAGGGAAACGACGCCTGTCCTATTTTGAGATTTTGATTTCTTAGGTTTCATTTCTGGATCTTTTCTGATTGAATTAAAGGTTAAGGGGATGAAATGAAGATATTTTGTCGATATTTTGTATTGCTATTGGCTTGCACAAGCCTGCATTTGCCTCACCTTGCGCATGCGCAAAGCGACCCTGATGAAGCCTTTGATCCCTTCAGCGACTATTCGGAATTTGATGAAGCTTCTGACGAAGAAGCCGATCTTAACTTCTTTAAAAATGGACGTTTTTTTACTTTAGGAATTGCCGCAGGATTGCGGGGTTTCACAGATAATTTTGCCAAAAATTATGGCCAGGGCGCCACCTACGGATTCTTAATCACTTACTTTTTTGATTTGCGAACTGCTTTCACCTTAGGCTATTTGATTGGCGATCACGCTGTTAATTTTGGCACCAATCTGGATACTTATACCGGAACCGTTTCCATAACCATGATCCCCATGGACCTAAAGTATTACTTCAATACTCAAAATGTGACAAAAGGTCTGGCAGATTTGAATCCCTATCTACTTTTCGGGTTTACTCAGTACTACCGAAAGTATTCCATTTCCAAAGTGGACGGATTGACCGGAGATTCCACGATGGGACTAGATTTAGGAGCAGGCATGGAATTTCCGATTATGAAAAAGCGCTCGTTTATCGGAATTCAAGGAGCTTACCATTTGGTGAATTTCGCGGATGAAGGCAAAGATTTCCTGCAAGGCACCGAGAAATTAAACAACCGACTGAGTGGAGATATTTACGATTTCTTGGTCATCCTGGGTTGGAATTTTTAAAACTGTCATCTTTTTAATTTAGATAAATCTAGGTATGAACTCAGAGGTCGGAGAGCCGATCTCTGTTTCTCGGTGCCAGAGTTCGGAGTTCGGTTTTCTGAGACAGTCCGCAGTTGTCAGAGACTGCGGATCAGACAGTAGAGACTTGCGCCGAGTTGGTCGATTTGTTGATTTAGATTTTGGATGTTTAGAATTTCCAGAATGCATCTTGATTCACGGAATGATCCCATTGCAATTTCATAAAATCTTTTGCGATCTTTATTCGAAGTTTTCGCACTTCCTTCTGCAAGATTTAGGGCGATCGAAAGAACGGCTCGTTCGAACTGGTCTTTGTAGGGATTTCTAAGTTTTAAATATTTGCTTTGTATGACTAAGTTTTTAGCCAACTGATAAGTGCGGAAATTTTTCATTTTTTTTACTCTCCTTTTTTAGAGTGTTTTTTTTTTTTGGGTGGTTTTGTTGTGGGGGGGGGGGGGGGGGGGGGGGGGGGGGGGGTGTGTGTTGGTGGGGGGGGGGGGGTGGGGGGGGGGGGGGGGGGGGGGTGTGTGGGGGGGTGGGGGGGGTTGGGGGGTTGTTTTGGGGGGGTGGGGTGGGGGGTGGGGGGGGGGGGCGCCCCCCCCCCCCCCC
>JBBQHD010000091.1:0-11421 GCA_038323665.1 Bdellovibrionales bacterium | reverse complement strand
TTATAACTATTGCGAGAAATCGCAAGACCGCGCTTTGAGTTTTTCACAAACTGGCGCAGATATTCAATATTGTCCGAAGGCTTACAGTCAGCTTCGATCCGTTGCAAAGCTTCTTCGATGGTTTTGGATCCGATTAAAATAATTCGCATTGCACGGTGAATATTGCGAACTTCGTCTTTGGAAAAACCTTTGCGCAATAAACCAACTTTATTGGTCGCACGCACCAGGGCCCAATTTCCCTGTGCTCGACTGAAGGGCAGAATATCTTTATTCACCGTCGATCCGCCGCCGACAAAAGAATTTTTTCCCACTTTGGTAAACTGATTGAAAGCGCAAACCCCACCAATCACCACATCGTCTTCGATTTCGCAGTGACCACCTAAGTGCGAGTTGTTCGCAATGATCACACGGTCACCCACCACACAATCGTGTCCGATATGAGTGTAAGACATAAAATATCCATTGCTGCCGATTTTGGTTTCGCCATTGCCTTTGGCCGTCGCAATATTTGCTGTGGAAAATTCGCGAAAAGTATTGTCGTTGCCAACAACCAATCGAGTGCGCTCGCCTTTGTAACCGATGTCTTGCGGAGGTCCGCCGATAACTGCACCGGGGCAAATCACATTACGTTCACCCAAAATTACTTCGGAAGTTCGGCAACCAACTGTTGCGTGTCCTTCGATAAAAGTGGATTTTCCAATTTTAACTTTTCCTTGGATAAAGCAATAGGGCCCGATTTCAACATCTGTGTCGAATTCAGCATCGGGCGAGATCACACTTGTAGGGTGGATCTTAACACTCATGTCAGACCTACTTGTTTTTTTCGAAAGCTTTGATCACATCATCGGTGATGTCTTGAGCTTTGTCGGCGTAAAGAACAAAAGGTCCACTTTCTAGAATCAAAGTATAGCCTTTTTCTTTTCCAACTTTCTCGATAATTTTGCGCATTTTATCTAAAATGGGCTGAGTCAGTTCACGTTCGCGTTTTTGAATTTCCATTTGGCTTTTGCCAACAACATCACGGAATTTAACCATTTCTTCTTGGAACTCGGCTTGTTTCTTGGACAATGCTTCTTCCGACAGAACGGATTTTTTCTTTTCCAAATCTTCGTTCATCTTTTTCAAGTCAGCATCTTTTTTCTGTAATTCTTTTTTCTTTTTTTCTAGCTCGGTTTCCAATTCAGTTTTGGCTTTTTTACCCTGTGCGGTTGCTTGAACTGCTTTTTGTAAATCCACCAAGGCAATTTTTTGATCGGCGGCTTTCGCAGAAAATCCTGCGGCAAATAAAACTGCAAAAAATAATTTAGACATCATAAACATTTCTCCTTCTAAAACGGTGTTCCAATTGAAAACTCGAAAACTCCATTTTCATGGTAGAGAGGGTTACGATTCAATGGGAATCCCCATTCAAAACGCAACGGGCCAATTGGCGAAAACCATCTCAGTCCAAAACCATAATCACTGTATAAAGCAGTCGAGGTCAAAGTATCATCGGCCTGCCCAATATCAAAAAACACCACCGTATAAATATCGGCTTCGCGAATGAACGGGAATTGCAATTCTGTTTGGTAAATGGCCTGTTGCAGACCCCCGACAAAACGCATGGCTTGGTCGGTTGCAGATTGGGGGCTGGTGCTATTTGGAGCTGTCGTCAAATTTCTGTAAATGGTGTTAGAAAACTTCATTTTCCCAACATGACCGTATCTAAAACCGCGCAAACTATAAGGTCCACCTAATAAAAACAATTCGTTAAACGGAGGCGGTTGCGAACTGTCATTGCTGCCAATAATTCCATAAGACATCGAGTTGCGCCAAACCACATCCCAAAAAACATTTTTAAAGAAACGGAAATCCGTTCCTGCTCGGTAATATTTTAAATTTCCACCAATCAAACCGACATTTGTATAGGACAATCTTCCGAAAACACCTTTGGTGGGTTTGAATCGATCGTTTCGCGTATCGTATTCGATCGATGCCCCAAGACTGGCCGAATCTCCGGATGCAGTATTCAAAGGGAATAAATCATAATCCGTTAGTAAAACCCGATTTCCCGCAGCGTCGCTTGTATAAACTTCCGACAATCGGGTTGCTGTATAACCGCCAGTTAAATAACCACGGGTATTTTCCGCAATGGGATGACCCAGCGAAACCGATGCTCCGGTTTTTGTTTCATTGAAATCCAAACGTGCCGAATTCGAACTTTGAAACAATCGATAACCCACCGACCACAAAGTGTCGTTGAAATAAGGTTCGGTGAAAGACAAATCATACAAACTGGTATTGGCCGACAATTGCACCGAAACGCCCAGCGATTGCCCCTTACCCAAGAAGTTGGTTTGCTGAACCGATCCCCCGAAAGTAAATCCCGTCGAAGTTCCATAACCTGCGTTGACTTGAATTTGCCCGGTATTTCGTTCTTTCACGACAATATCGACATTCATAACGTCCAATTGATCAGGCGGAGTCGAAGTTTTAAAATTTACTTCTTCGAAAAATCCTAAGCGCTGAATATTTTCTTGGGACTGTCTGCGGCGAGTTTCGTTATACAGTTCACTTTCCCGCACTTTTAATTCCCGGCGCACGACTTTATCTCGGGTGCGGGTATTTCCAGTCACATTGATGCGGCCGAAATAAACTTTGTTGCCCTTATCCACTTCGAAATTTAAATTCACGCGACGTTCTTTTTCTAAAATTTCCCAGTGAGGATTAATATTCGCGTAGGCATAACCCAAATCCCCATATTTGGCCTGCAGTTCGGACAAATCTTTTTGCAAAACATCGAAAGCGAAAATCTTATTTTTGTGAATTTTAATGCTTTCAAAAAGTTCGTCTTTGGTGAACAGCAAGTCCCCAGAAAAATCGACTTCGCCCACATCGAACTGTTCGCCTTCTTCCACACGGATGGTCATATATATTCCGCGTTTATCTGGCGTCACCGTGACTAAGGGGCGTTCCACTTTTGCTTGGATATAACCTTGGAATAAATAAGCCATGCGCAGCAACTGCACGTCTTTTTCTAGGGAATCTTGTTTGTAAGTTCCGGAACCAGAAAGGCCAGAAAAATAGCCTTCTTCTTTTAAAAACATCATTTTGTCTTTTAAATAATTGTCAGAGAATTTAGAATTGCCGATGAAAAAGATTTTCTTAACTTTAACTTTTTCGCCTTCTTTGATTTTGAAAGTGATTTTAACATTTTGCCCATCGGCACTTGGCTCTAGGACTGGATCGATGCGGACCAGGTAAAAACCTTTGTCTTCGTAAAATTTTTGTAATTTATCGACGCCTTCTTTTAATTTGGCCAAGTTTAAAATTTCGTAAGCCTTGATGGTCGAAGGATCTTTTAGATCATCGGTTTTTACATCGGAATTGCCATCAAAAATAATTTCGGAAATCGAGGGCTTTTCTGTCACTTTGATGGTCAACACTTCATTGTCTTTTTCAAAATCGATATTTTTAAAATAGCCCAATTGAAAAATCGACAGCAGATCTTCGCGGACTTGTTCTTCGGTGACTTCGCTGTCGGGTTTGATTTTTATTTTTGCAAGGATCGCATCTTTTTCGATTTTCTTATTGCCGCTGACGTCAATGCGCGAAACTTTGAATTTCGATAAAGTGTTGATCTGAAGTTTTTTTGCTGGAGCTTTTCGGGTGACGTTTGACTTCTTTTTTGCAGAAGCCGAAATGCCGATCGAAAAAACCAGCATAGAAAATAGGATTTTCATTGCCGCCTTGATAAAAACTGATGCTGACAGAAGATGTCGAGAAAAACAAAGGAAACGCCTTGTCATGCGCTCCATAATCCATCTTTTAACTTCATCACCTTGGGAAATTTTGCTGCAAAAATGGGATCATGGGTCACTACCACCAATGTTAGGCCCATCGATTGCCGTAATTCGAAAAATAATTCTTGGATTTTCTGCCCATTGACGGAATCTAAGTTTCCTGTGGGCTCGTCGGCAAATAAAATTTGCGGAGACCGTATAAGTGCACGCGCAATGGCCACTCTTTGCAGTTCACCGCCCGACATTTGCGCAGGAAAGTGCTTCAGGCGTTCAGACAAACCCAATTTTTGCAGCAATACAGCTGCACGCTCTTCTGCTTCTTTTTTTTGCACTTCGGCAATTTGCAAAGGCAGGGCGACATTTTCTAGTGCCGTCATTTCTTCTAATAAATGATGGAATTGAAACACGAAACCCATTTTTTCACTGCGGAACTGCGCCAATTCGTCTTCTGACATCTGCAAAAGATTTTGATTTTCGAAGTGAATTTCTCCGGAATTGGGGCGGTCCAAGGTTCCCAAGACATGCAAAAGTGTGCTTTTGCCAGCCCCGCTGCCGCCCATAATGCAGACGGCGGATTTTTTTTCCAGCTCGATGCCGATGCCTTTAAGGATTTGCAGTTCGCCGGAACCGCTGGGATAGGATTTTACCAAATTTTGAGCTTTCAAAAGCAGATCAGCCATAGCGAATTCCTTCCATAATAGTCAGTCGGTAACTGCGCAGTGCGGGAATCAGCGCGGCTATTACACAGATAAACACCGTTGCCAGAGAAATTGCGGCCAGATCGATCCCGCGAAAGGCCACTTGAATTTGATCTAATTTATAAACACTGCCAGACATCAATAAAAAATGCCTTTGCAGCCATTCGAAAATATATCCAAAGATCACGCCCAGAATAATTCCGCCTGCCAAACCCGTAAGTCCCAGCAAAAGCCCCTGCCACAAAAAAACTCTTAAAAGACTTGCGCGGGTCAGGCCCAAAACCCGCAGACTGCTGATCTGTTGGGTTTTGCGAATCACCGAAACAAAAAGCGTGCTGGTGATATTCATAGCGGCAATCAGTACGATCAGAAAAATAACTAAAAAAATCACTCGGCGTTCCAGGCGAACAGCTTCGAAAAGATTTTCGTTCAGTTCGCGCCAATCGGAAATCCAATCTTGGGGACTAAGCACTGCGCGCAGTTTTTCCACGGTCTGTTTGGTTTGTTCGGCATTGTGCAGGCGAATTAAAAATCCGTGGTAGTTATTTCCGGTCGCTGTCAAATTTTGCACGGAAGTTAAATCGGAAATAATAAATCTTTCGTTCCATTCATGTTTGCCGAAATCCAAAACCGCGCGCACTTCGGCTTCGTCAATTTTGCGATGAAATTGTTCGGGTTTATCCCCACCACCAACGGGCAAAATAATTCTGAGTTTTGATCCCGGTTGCAGATTCCATTTTTCGGCCAAGCCCTTGCCGATCCAAATCGGAAAATGCGCATTGAAATCCAGCTGGCCTTTTTGCAAACGGTTTTCCAATTGCAAAGTTGATTTAAATTTTTCGGGGTCGATTCCTTGCAGTATGACTCCGGTGACTTTGCCATTTTGCGCAGCCAGTGCTTCGGTTCGTAAAAACGGCAACACCGAAACAATTTCATCCAGTTGAGGTTGCCCCACCGGTTTTTTTCCGCGCAAAACCACTTGCACATGCCCGGTCAGATCGATCATCGAAGCTTGCAAACTTTTTTCAAAACCACTCATCACCGACATGGCGACAACTAAACAAGCACTGCCTAAAATAATTCCCACCAAGGCCAAATAGGCCGAGCCTTCGCGGGTTTTCCGACCGTGCAGCAAAAATCGCACTGCAATATTAAATTCCAAAGATAATTTCTGAAAAAGTTTTTGCGTTTTTATTGGGTCACCGTGGATTTCAGATAAGCCATAATAAAGGCGTTTAAATCTCCGTTCATCACGTCACCCACCTGATTGGATTCAAAATCGGTGCGATGATCTTTGACCATCTGATAAGGATGCATCACATAAGAACGAATTTGCGATCCCCATTCGATGTCTTTTTTGGTGGAATTCATGGCGTCTTTTTCTTTGTTGCGTTTTTCGATTTCTTTTTCATACAAAGCCGCGCGCACCATTTTCAAAGCTTGCTCGCAGTTTTGAATTTGCGAACGTTGGTTTTGGCAGGATACCACGATGCCCGAGGGCAGATGATACATACGAACTGCAGAATCGGTTTTATTCACATGCTGCCCACCCGCACCGCTGGAACGAAATGTTTCCACTTTTAAATCGGCAGGATTGATGTCGATTTTAATATCGTCATCGACTTCGGCCCATGCAAAGACGGAAGCAAACGAAGTGTGCCTGCGCGCATTGGAATCAAACGGAGAAATCCGCACCAGTCTGTGCACACCCGATTCAGCTTTTAAATATCCGTAGGCGTAGGCGCCTTCAAAAAGAAGTGTGCAAGATTTAATTCCCGCACCTTCGCCGTCATGAAGATCCAGGATGCTGGTTTTGTAACCCTGTTGATCGCCGAATTTCATATACATTCGCATCAGCATCGAAGCCCAATCACAGGCCTCGGTCCCACCGGCGCCGGCATTGATGGAAAGATAAGTATTGCTGGAATCCAGTTCGCCGCTAAGAACGCGTTTCAGTTCAAGAGATTTTCCCATTTTCTGGCAGGTTGCGACTTCGGTTTTAGCTTCGGCAAAGGTGGCTTCATCTTCGGCTTCCACGGACATTTCCAAAAGTGTTTCGCAATCGGAAAGTTTGGTTTGAAAATCGTCAAATTCCTGAATGGCTTTTTCCAAAAAAGATTTTTCTTTATTCAGTTTTTGAATTTCAGCAGGTTTATTCCAAAGATCAGGATTTTCGGATGCATGAACTAATTCGTCGAGACGTTTTTTCTTGCGATCCAGGTCAAAGATACCCCCGAAGCTCGGCGCCAAGTAATTTCAGGTCAGCAATAGAACGTTTAATTTCGTGAGTCTCCGCAGCAATTCCCATGGGGGAAATCGTAAATCAAAAAAAAACCAATGTCGAGAGAAAGGAGGCCACCGCAAGAAAGAAGATCTGCGGGCCCCATTCGGCCTAAGAAAATCGATGGGTTGGTGTCTTTTGGATTTTTTCGCAGCCCACAAGATAGTCATTTGAATAATCTCATTTTGAACCACGCAATACCAAACATCTTTTCTTATCAGAGCATAATCTATAGACTTTAAGTTTATTCTCGCAGGATTCACCTTTTTTTAGGAGCAGGAATGATCCCTCAAGAAATCAGCAAATCTGACGCTAATAAATCTACCTATACTTTTAAACCAAACTCTTTTTCAAACATTTTAAATCTACTCATTATCCCAATGTATAGCTGGATGAGCGCACTGAAGTTGAAATCATTTCAATTCGCTGAGCATGAGATCACTGGTGTTCTGCGAATCAGAAAAAAATACGTAATTTTTTATTCGACCGAAAATTATGATGGTTTTTTATATTACAGAAACCCTGACACTAGTCTGCTGGAAAGATTTAAAAACAGTCTGGAATCAGCAGAACTTAAAAAGAAAATTTCCCTTAAAACTAGCTTGCTCAATGGAAAAGGAATTAAAGATAGTTTGCTCTTATACACGGTAGCTTTTATCTTTTTTGCTAGTTTCTTGATCTTTAAATTAAATTTGCCTAGAAACCTTCGAATAACTTTGTTTATTGTTTGCATTAGTCTTGGTCCAATTTTTATTGCCTTATCGGGGCTGTTTCTATTTCGTCACTCTCGGGATGCCGAAGTTCACAATTCAGTTAGATTACAAAGTTTTATTCTAATGATTATTTCTGGTGGGATCTTAATGGACCCTGCTGTTCGCAAGTTTTATCTGAATTTAGTAGCCCAACTTTTATAATTAATTGCAGAATAGGATTTGGATTGTCCTGTTACAAAAAAAATCACAATGCCGGCTTAGTAATTCGTTCAAGTCTTAGGGCCCAATGTCGCTCAAGTCTTAGGGCCCAATGTCGCTGAATTTAAACTTAAGCTAATCTAAGTTAAAATTGATGCAGATAAATAATCTAATCCCGATCGCGATTGTGCTTCCCACAAAGCAGCCGCAAATTTTCCTCCGAATTATTCCCCAGATGTCGAAACGGATGGACATGATCAAATTGAATTTGGTAACGAGATTCACATTTCTTCTGAGTGCTGGGATCAACAAACTGACAGCAACCCCGATCGCGCTGCCAAACAAGTTTTTTGACCAAAGCCGGAATATAACGTGATCGCTTTGTGCTGGGTTTATTTCGGGTGTGTCTTTGCGAGGTGATAGGATTTGGCTTTTCTTTTGGATTTTCAAATAGAGGTTCGGCGCAGGTAATGCTCGCATTGTGTTCGACTTGAGAAGGGTCGGTCGACTTATTTTGATTGGATTTCTTTTTAGCCAACTGTCCATGCAGTTTTTCAACCATAACTTTGAAAAACTGAGCCTGGGTCATATCGGGATTTTGGTGCGACATCCAAAGTTTCAGTTCATTCATTTTTTCTTTGGTCTCATTATCTATTACAAAGCGAAGTTCCGTTAAATTTTCAGATAGGACTTTTTCTTGTTCCTTGGATTTCAAACAAAGCTCGGGTGCCAGTTTAAATAATTCTTTTTCGGCTTCCCGGGTCGACTTATTTTCCAGTTTTTTAAACAGCTCGGTTTTTTCTGCAATCGAGATCCTCTTGCCCGAATCACTGGCTTTCTTATTTAAGAAAGCCTGGCCCTGGGAAACAACGGACAAGCTTAAAGAACGGTCGGCAATTTTTTCCCTTAATTCAGGAATTTCTGCAATCGCACGAGCAGCTTGTATTCTGCGCATGGCCGAAGACGGCTCATAGCCTAAATCTTTGGTTACAAAATCGAACAGCGAACTAAATCCTAATTTTAGAAAAATCTTTCTTCGATTGATTTCAGCAATCAGCTCGATCACTTGCAAAGTTAGATCTTGTTCGGTTTTGGCTGCAAGTCTGACTTCTTCGATCAGCGCGCTGTTATCGAGGAATTTGATGTCTCCGCTTTTGGGTGAAGGTCTCTTTTCCGAAGAAGATTTTTCATCTTCGAAGGATTTCATTTCAACCGAAATACTTACACTTGCCGAATTTTCTACTTCAGCAAGTTCAGGCCAAAATTTCGATGGAACTTCTTTCGAGTAATTATATTCTTCCAGCACACTTCCTCATTTCTACTTCAAATATCGAAGTAGAAAAAACTTATCACAGGTTTTTAAAATGCAATTTTTCGGTTTTCAAGAATACCAAATGCACAAAGTAAACTTCATTTTAAACGCAGGAATGGGGCTATTAGCGAAGGCTAATGAAAAACAAGAAAAAACCGCTTCGCGGGAAAAAACAATTTAAATAGGGTGCATTTAATTACCAAGAAAACCCGTCAATATTTTTTATTTTTTAACGCGTGCTGCGAAAGCAAAACGAGCGGCGCGCCTTTCGACCTTTGCATTTTTTCTGAATGGCCGGCATCAACAAACTGACGGCAGCTCTGGCCGCGCGACCAAACAATTTTTTTGCCGAAGCTGTGATGTAGCAAGATTGTTTTGGCTGAGCTTATTGCTGGCGATTGCATTCAGTTTTCCGTTTGAATTTTCGGCTCGAGGTTCGGCGCAGGTAATGCTCGCATTGTGTTCGACTTGGTCAGCATATCGAGATGATCTAATCTACTTTGCTTAGAACCCGCCACCGCCGCCACAGTCCACGATGAATCTGCTCTTGCAGCGCAAGCATCGTTGCCGCCTGCCGACCACCCGATTCATGATTATACCCAAGCAAATGCAAACAACCGTGAATCATTACCCGCAACAGCTGATCCAAAAATTTTTTCCGCAATTTCAAGCAAGATGTTTCAACATATTCCGCGCACACGGCAAGTTCACCAAAAGTTTCATCATCACTGGGCTCGAAACTTAACACATCCGTCGATTTATTTTTTTTACGAAACTGCAAATTTAATTCCCGCATTTTTTCGGAAGAAACAAAAATAACATTCACCACCGAAGTTGCTTTTGACCTTTTGGGCGAAGACTTAACTTCGACGGCATCAGCAATCGCATCGCCCATATTCCCAGCCACAAATTGCAGGAATTTTCCCGAAGCACGACTTTCTGATTTCCCAAGTATTTTTATTTTCACTTTAAAAGCTTTATGTTACGTAAATAGACATGTCAAAAGCTCCGCAAAAAACCGATGTTTTCGAAGCCCTTGTTGAAATAGTTGCAGCCCTGCGCGCACCCAACGGCTGCCCCTGGGATTTGCAACAAACTCATTCTAGTTTAGTGCCCTTTGCTATCGAAGAAATCTATGAAATGGTGGACGCGATCGAATCGAAAGATGATCAGCATCTGCAAGAAGAACTGGGCGATGTTTTGTTTCAAGTGGTGATTCACGCAGAACTTGCCAGACAAAGAAATGCTTTTGCCATCAAAGATGTGATCCAAAATATCTGTGAAAAAATTGTGCGCAGGCACCCGCATGTTTTCACAGAACAGAATTCACAAATTAGTTCTGATCAGGTTTTGCAAAATTGGGAAACCATTAAACAACAAGAAAAGAAAACTGCAAAGCCCAATGCCCTCGACGTCCCGGTCAATCTGCCCGCCCTGCAACGAGCCAGCAAAATTGGCTTTCGCAGCGCCAAAGTAAAATTTGACTGGCGGAATCCCCAAGAAGTCTGGCAAAAAGTGCAGGAAGAATTCGATGAACTGAAAACAGAAATCAATCAGTTTGATTCTACTTTAAATCAAACTGATTTGACCAAGCAACCAGATGAACCCAGACAGAAAAAATTGGAACAAATAAAAATCAAAATCGACGAAGAATTGGGGGATTTACTTTTCACCCTATCCCAACTGGGCCGACATTTAGAATTAGATGCTGAGACTTCGCTGCGAAATGCCAATCGAAAATTTGAAAACCGCTATGTAAAAATGAAAACTTTGATCGAGCAAGATGGTCATAATTTCCAAGATCTTCCCGTCGAAGAAAAAGAAAAATACTGGCAGAAAATTAAGCGACCCAATTCCTGATTTTGTTAAGTTGGGTTAAGTTTATTTGGTAAATAAATATAAATTTTATTTATTTAATTACTTACGGGACGGAAGTCTTTGCCGCCGGGGCAGTTTCTACTTTCTTTAATCCTTTGTCTTTCCCCGCATATTCTGCCTGCAATGCTTTGATCTTTTCATTCACAATTTTTTGGCAGGAAATTCTGGCCCTATCTTCGCAACATTTACTCGCCAATACTAAAAAAAGCATTGTCGGGATACGAGTTCCAATGATTGGAGTTCCCACAGTCGGACAACTTTCATCAACGTTGTCTGGTAGTAATTTAGCCACGCTACTACTGTTCAGCTCGAAATGGCAAATTGGTGGAACTGATTTTTTATAGACTCTTGGCATTCCGGGCTTCATTTCCAATTGATATTGGTTGGCGCTGGCATCATTTAAATCCACAGGCCTTGTTTCAGCATCTAGAATTGGCCGAAAAGACAAAGAGCCAGAGCCGTCCGGTTTAATTTTAAAATGCTCATATCCTAAAAGCCTTGTCTGGCAAGGCGTTCCACCGACAATCAGGACAAGATCCAAGTGCGGCGAGGCTTTCGC
>JBBQHD010000090.1:0-11470 GCA_038323665.1 Bdellovibrionales bacterium | reverse complement strand
TCATCGACATCTAACCCTAAAAAGAATACTGGTGATTGCGACATGGGTGGCCTCCTATTGTTTAAGTTGTGCTACGAACCGTGGCCCTCTTATGGAGTTAACCAGTACTCGGTGGCAAGGGACGGTCATCCATGTCTTCTTTTGTGAGCCGCTGCGCAAGTCTATATTACTTACGCGCGCACTTAGCCTTTTGCTAACTACAAAAATCCCAATCCCAAAGTCTAGATACCAATACCCGACTTGGATTCAACCAACTGCCGGGGACTTATTTTTCTCTTTTTTATTTTTTGGTTGGTTGCTGGACTTCGAAGCTTTGTTTGATTTCGCAGATTGTTGGTTTGGATTGGTTTTGGGATGATGGGATGTGGATGCTTCCGGTTACTGTTACTAGGTTTTTGTCTTGTTGTTGGTAGGACTTTGTTTTGGTTTGGAAAAATACGTATTCAGAAGTTTTTGCATCGGCTGCTTGGTTTACTCTTAGTCCTAGGCTTGTATCCGTTAGTCTTCCCTCGACCTTTGTTCCGTTTACTTCAAAAGAAGTGTTGTAGCTGGCTTGGAATTGGCGGGCTGTCACTGGCGATCGGTAGCTCAGTGGGATCCATCGCGAATTTAATTCTTCGTTTGAGGGGACTTGAATGCGCATATCGATCACTGTTGTTGTGCCGCTTTTAAAGTTTTCTGATTTGATCTCTATATTACATACAGTTTGTTTAGTTTCATCGGACGACTGTAAAAATCCTGTGGCGCCCTTTAATTTGCTGATATCGGCCCCGGCTACAAACGTCGATTTATCGTAAATAATCGCAGAAACCGGCAGCATCATCCAATTATACTCGACCGCCAGAGATAAAGTGCGTTCCGCATATTGCATAGGAACATCTGCGAAACTAACCTGCGCAGCCAAAATAATAAAAGCCTTAGGCATAAAGCAAAAAATCTTTTTCATAGGATCTCCTTCGGATGTTTGGTTCTACAGGAAACTCTAAGCCCCAAGCAAGCCAGCACTGTGCTTATGTAAAATAGATACGAAGGCATCTACGAATCACAAAATCTGGCTATTCAAATGCAGGACGGAAGTGTAGATTGGATCAATGGAAATACGCGATCCCGTTCATGGTTCGATATCTTTTACTGACGGCGAAGTGGCTGTTTTGGATTCGCGCGAGTTTCAGCGGCTGCGCACCATCAAACAATTAGGCTTTGCAGAGTTTAGTTTTCCCGGTGCTACACATAATAGATATCTGCACTCGTTGGGCGTGAATCATTTGGTTGGGCAAAGTTTTGATTCTATTTTTCGTGCCTATCCTTTTAGTAAACCTTCGGTTCGTCTGCGACTTTGGCAGTGTGTGAAACTTGCGGCCATGCTGCATGATGTGGGGCACGGACCTTTGTCGCATACTACGGAACAAGTCATGCCGATGTTGTCGGAATTGAACTTAGTCATTCCCGGAGTCGCCACTGCGAAAGAACGCCGCGCTGATCACGAAGATTATACTTTGAAATTTATTTTGGATTCTTCGATTGCTGGAATTATTTCTACTTATTTCAAAGACATCACTCCTTTACATGTCGCTTGTTTAGTCGATTCAACCATTCCTGCACCCGATGACTTTTTTGTTGATAACAAGACCGACTTTCGTCCACTGTTGTCCCAGCTGGTCAGTTCTGAATTGGATGCAGATCGCATGGATTATCTCGAGCGTGATTCTTATTTCTGCGGAACTAATTATGGACGCATCGATCATGAGTGGCTGATTCAGAATATGACCTTTCACCGTCAGAACGAAAAATTGTATTTGGCCCTGAACCGCCGCGCGCTTTATTCTTTCGATGATTTTTTAATTTCCAGACATCATATGCATCTGATGGTTTATTTCCATCACAAGTCTATTATCTATGAAGAAATGCTGAACCGTTATTTGACCAGCGATGAATGCAAATTCTTTCTGCCCGCAAAAATCGAAGACTATACCAAAGTGAATGATTACAAACTGCACGAGCACTTGGCCAGCGTCGACAATCCATGGGCCAAGCGAATTGCCGATCGCAGACCTTACCGCATGCTGATTGAACAACATAATTTAAACGAAAATTCCAAAATCGAAAAAATTGCTGCGAAATTAAAAACAGATAATGTCGATACCATTTGGGCCTCGTCGCACACCCGACTTTCGAAATACCATATGGTGCAAGAAGATCTGCGCACGATTTATGTTGTCGACCAGTACAACCCAACGGAAAAACCGACCCCAATTCAAAAGGCCACAGAAATTTTCAAAGCTTACGAGGGGACACGCGTGATCGATCGCTTGTATGTCAGTCCTGAGGATTTCGCTAAGGCTGAAAAAATTATTCGCGCTTAAATTTCTAATCCTGTCTTGTGCATCATTTCAACAAAATCTACATAGGGGTAGATAAAAACTCCGTCTTTTTTAAGAATTTCTTTTCCTGCATAAATCCCGTAAGCCTTTTCGATTTTTCCAGCACCTAGCAAGGTAGAAAGACCAACATTAAATTCTTTATGCCATTGTGTGGAGGATTTTACCTCGATACCGATTCTATTTCTGCCTCGAGAAATAATAAAATCGACTTCATTTTCGCTGGGCGTTCCCCAATAGTGAATTTGCCAACGTTTTTGGTGGTAATCAGAATAAGTTTTCAGCTCATGCAAAACAAGTGTCTCCATCTGAGCTCCAACGGTAATTTCATTTTCATCATCAAGCGATTGACTTAGGGCTCGCGCAACCCCAGTGTCAAAAAAATAAAATTTCGAAGTTGCGACTTCCTTCACTTTGGCTTTCAAATGCAAAGGTGCAAGTCGAAACCCAAGCAAAGTATCTTCTAAAATACTCATATATCCATTCAATGTAGTTCGAGCAATTCCGGTTTCACGAGAAATATTTTGAATATTCATAATCTGCGAATTCCGTAGTGCAAAGTGCTCTAAGAATGAAATATATGCTGGTAAATTCCTTACCGCCGCTTCTTTCTGAATTTCTTCTTGAAGGTATGTCTGAACATAGGCAGATAAATAATCTTTTTTTTCGTCCTCTGTTTCAAGGTTCCAAACTTCGGGCAACATTCCGAAACTAAGTGCTTGTTTCAAGGTAAACTTTTTTTTGATCTCTAAGCAGGAATAAGCATGAAAATTTCTGATTAGCGCGCGACCAGCCAAAAGATTAACTTGGGTCTTTTTCAGTTTTCGAGAACTAGAACCCGTTAAAATAAATTGAATTTTCTTTCCGTAGTCAAAAATCAAAGAATGAATTTCATCCAACAAGATTGGAAGTTTCTGAATTTCATCAACAACCACAATTTTGATGCTGGGCTTGCCCTCGATCATTTCTCGCAGCAAGCTTGGATTTGCAGCGAATCTTTGATATTCCCTGGCGCGTAGAAGATCCACCGTTAAATCTGGGTTAACTTGGTTTTTAAGCCAAGTAGATTTTCCTGTTGCTCTGGGGCCAAACAGAAAAAACGAGGATTGAGCAGGTTTTTCAAAAATTCTTTCTGACGTCATATCCGTCTATTTTACCGTAAAATCGACGGAAGTGTAGTCATATTTACCGTATCAAATAATCCGCTCGACCAATAGCGCGATTCCCTGGCCGCCGCCGATGCAGGCGGAGCCGATTCCGTAACGGACCCCGCGTCGGTGCATTTCTAGAACTAAGTGATTCATGATTCTCGTGCCGCTGGCACCCAGTGGATGACCGATGGCGATGGCGCCTCCGTTGACGTTGGTGCGATCGGCTGGCAAATCCAAATCTTTTCGCACTGCCAGAAATTGTGCCGCGAAGGCTTCGTTGACTTCGAATAAATCAATCTGACTTTGTTTAAGATTGGCCTGTTGTAAAACTTTTTTAATTGCTGGCACCGGTCCATAGCCCATCATCTTGGGATCACAACCCACCGAGGCATAGGCAACCATACGCGCCAAGGGTTTTAAACCCAGTTCTTTGACTTTGGATTCTGACGCCAACACTGAACATGCGGCGCCGTCTACGATTCCTGACGAAGTTGCAGCTGTTACCAAACCATTAGGTTTAAAAAGTGCTTTCAGGCTGCGGATTTTTTCCAAACTGACATCTGGTTTTGGGTGTTCATCCTTATCGATTACCAGTTCGCCTTTTTTAGTTTGCACCGTGACCGCAGAAATTTCGGCGACAAAAAGTTTTTTATCCAGTGCTGCTTTGCATTTTTGTTGGGTTTCAAACGAATACTCGTCGCATTGCTCGCGAGTGATGCCGAATTTTTCACCTAGATTTTCTGCTGTCATCGCCATCGGCATTTTGGCATAAGCATCGGTCAGTGAAGACGTCAGTTGATCTTCCAATTCCGCATTTCCCATTCGCAGTCCTTCAAAACGAATTTTGCGATTGACGTAGGGCACTTGCGACATCTGTTCTGCGCCACCGGCCAACACAAGTTGTGCTTCGCCGGAATTCATCATTTGCGCTGCGTGAACCCAGGATTGAAATCCAGATCCACACAGGCGATTGACCATAAATGCGGGAACATGAACTGGAATTCCAATTCGCAAACCCAAATGTCTGGGTAAATAAGCACCGTCAGAACTGGATGGGACCACATTTCCAATAACGATGTGTTCAATTTGTTCCGGCGTTACACCCGCGTTTTTTAATGCACCGATTGCTGCGACTTCACTTAAGTCAGTTCCCGTTTTATCTTTTAAACTTCCGCCAAATGCACCGAATGCTGTTCTGGATCCACCGATGAAAAAAACTTTTTCCATGAAAAAAACCTCGCTGTTTAAAATATTGACGTTGTTATTACAGTAAGAGAAAAAACTTTGATGACAAGCAGATTTTTAGTTTTAGGCAGCGGAGGTCGCGAACATGCACTTGTGCGCGCACTGGCCCAGCCCCAATTTGAAAACAGCGTTTTTGCAATTCCAGGAAATCCAGGCATAGCAAAAATTGCCGAATGCCATCTGCTTGATTTAACCGATCATGCAAAAATCATTCACTTTTGCAAAGAACATAAAATTGATTGCGTGCTTGTTGGCCCAGAAGGACCCTTGGTTGCTGGAATTTGCGATGAATTGCGCGCCCACCAGATCGCCTGCGTTGGACCTTCACAACTTGCCGCACAGTTAGAGGGCAGTAAAATATTTTCGAAAAAATTTATGCAGAAATATCATATTCCCACTGCTGCTTCGCAAGTGGTGACTTCTAAAATTGAAACCATGACTGCAGCAAAAAAATTTAAACCCCCGTTTGTTTTAAAGGCCGATGGCCTTGCCGCGGGAAAAGGTGTGGTGATTTGCAAAGATCTTGTCGAACTTGAACAGACCTGCCATGACTTTTTTGAAAAGAAAATTCTGGGCAACGCAGGCATGACCGCACTGCTAGAAGAATTTACGACCGGTTGGGAATTAAGTTATTTAATATTAACCGAAGGCGAAAATTTTCAAGCCTTGCCGCTGGCACAAGATCACAAGCGCTTAAGCGACCACGATGCGGGCCCCAATACCGGTGGCATGGGCACGATTGCACCACTGAAGATCGATGCGGAACTTGAACAACGCATTCAAAAAGAAATTATTTTGCCGACACTGGCAGGAATTAAAAACGAAAAATGGATTTACCGCGGAATAATTTTTATCGGCATCATGGTATCACCAACAGGTCCGATGACGTTGGAATACAATGTGCGCTTTGGCGATCCGGAAACCCAAGTAATTTTGCCATTGTATGACGGCGATTGGGGCAAGATTTTTATCGACCTGGCGCAAGGAAAACTGACCGAAATGAAGTTCAATGAAAAATCCTGCTGCTGTGTGGTCTTGGCAGCCGAGGGCTATCCCGATCAACCCATCAAAAGTGCCGCCATTTCCGGCGATGCATTTTCCGAAACTGAACAAACCTATTTTATACACGCAGGAACAAAACTAGAAAACCAACAACTAGTAACAGCAGGCGGCAGAGTATTAAACTCGATAGGTTTAGCAAACACCAAACCCGCAGCAATTAAAAACGCCTACACCCAAGCAGAAAAAGCAAAGTGGACAGGCCAGCAAAAGCGTTCCGACATCGGCAGCAAACAAATTTAGCAAGATGATAATTTAAAACGCAGCTGAGTTTTATTTTACCATTTCCAACGAAGGCCAACATTGCTAAGCTCGTTGGTGGCGTCAACCACATGGTTGACGAATAATTCTTTGGACCACAACTGATCCGTGAATTCCAGAGTAGATCTTTGGGCTCGGAAATCCATAATGTAAGAGGCATTTAACCAACCCTTGTATTCAGCCTTGCTGACGGTCTGCATGGGCAAAAATTGAAATGAGAATTTGTGTTTGGTTTTCTTGGGATCAGTTCCGGCAACAGTCATTTCGGTGCGCATTGATTTTTCGATATTGTGGGCTCCGCGAACGACCGAGTTGGTTTGCACTAAATCAGACTCGCCAAGATTAAAAAATGCACGGTCGCCAAGGCGATTCATCACTGAATATGGATCCTGAGAGGCTGGCATATCTGTAGGGATCCATTTTTTTGCTTCAAAAGAATTGTCGGTTTTCAAAGCCACTGGAAAATCCACTGGCACCATGCGACTGCGGTTCATTTCGGCTTTCAGCTCGGGACAAACTAGGATGATCTGTATCAAAAAAATAAACAGCTTCATACCTGTTAGATAGTTCAATTACCTTGCCAGGTTAATAAAACCTGGAATGGTTTAAATTAGATTTGAGTGTTTCATTGTGAATCGACCCTAGTAAAAACTGTAACCTAGGGACATTTATCGCCACCACTCGTTATGGCGGCGAATAAGGCGCCTATGGCACCTGATCCTGGGAAGCATTCAGAGTCGGCTGCGATACCCTTATGGCTTTGCGCACCTCTACGGTCGGCTGTAATTTCACTTCTAAATTCGTAATAAACAAATCCGCTGGGGTAATCAGCTGGTAATGAAAATCAATTTCACCGGTGGTCCAAAGATGGGCTATCAAAGTCCATCTGCCATGGTTTTCGTCTCCGAACGATGCAAGATTATCACTTGTTTGATATTCTGTTTCGCCTTGCTCAGAGGTAAACGTCAGCGTTCTTGTATAAGAAGATCCTAGATAAGCAAAAGATTGCTGTAGCTCTGCAGAAGCTTTTCGCAAACCAAGACCTTTGGTTTTCAAAAGCTCTTTCAAATTTCCCTGCCGGCTACGGACATCAAAATAAGCTAAAATATTTTGACCGTTTACAGTTGCTTGGAAATATAAGACTCGATTTTGATCATCGGTCATTAACACTGTATTTTCTATTTTGATCGGATTATTTTTTTTATCACTGGCCGCATTCACAAACTCTGCCGGTTTCGTAAACTTGCTGGTCAAGGCCGTAGCAATCAAGTCCCTCTGATTAAAGTTTTGCGCAAATCCAAATTGTGAAAGCATCATCAGTGTGAAGGCAATAGGAATTAGTTTCATGAGATATCTCCTGTTGCTGTTCGTCTTTGCATGGATTGTTCCAACTGAATTTTGGCGCAGCTGCCGTTTTTTTGAGGTCTGAGGGCTTTGGGGGTGTCAGGATTTTAAACAGTGAACAAATTGGGTCACTCTATAAAAAAATAATGCAGGGCTGGGGAAATTTCTTTGCGTTTGAATTCGATAAAAAAGATCACGATGACTTCCGTTTTTTTATTTTTCTTAACATTGAAAACCGTCAGATCCGCAGATTCGACGATTTGATGCAAGCCCTTGCCTGCCCCGCCTTTGCCTTGGTGAAAAGATGGGTCCAAAACACCTTTGTAACAACTTTCTAAATAATCAAATAATATACCCTTGGTAAGTGTTCCAAAAGGATCCACCACAGACACCGCGGCAACGACACCATCACAGGCATAGGTGATTTCAGTTTGCTGGTGAGCTTCCAAAATAACTTCTTGAGTTCGCCCCATATGATTAAACAAGGCCTTGCCGTTGGCGTCGACAGGAGCATCGTAAATTGCATTCATCAGCATTTCTTCAGTAGCCAAATCGATGCGTTCTAAAATTGTTTGGCGCAGTCCTAATTTTTTAAAATGTTCGCCAATTTGTTCCCGCACCGGAGCACGCTGTTTCGACGAAGTAATTTTTGCACTTTGCCAATCCGCGCCGGGGGTTAAATATTTTCGCGGACCAAATGGATCTTTGTTTAATATTTTTTGCACCGAAGTTAAGGTTGTCTGAATACTGAAATTTCGACTTTCGGGATCGCAGGTAAAAAGATAGTCAGCCTTGCGCATAGATGCGAAATGCTCGACGTAAGTGCTGAATTCTTTGCCGGTCACAAGCGCTAAGGGGATTTTAGGATTCAATGTTTCGCCAATAGGCACAATTAAGTTATGGTCCGCAATCACACAATCAAATTGATCCAGGCTAATTTTCTCTAGGCTGCTTGGCGCGTCCCCTGCCGTTTCGACTTCAATTCCCGCACTTGCCAAAGACAATCTCATCAGATTCGAAAACTTTTTTTCACCTTGGGAAATAAGGATTTTCCTGGGACCCATTTTTTCCAAAGCAACCTGAGCTTCGTGGATTTGTCGGTTTGCGACTTCCAATAACTTGGTTTTTTCGTTGGCTCGACTAAGGCGTTCTAACAAAACATGCGAATAAACTCGGTAAAGCAAATACTGCAGTCGATCTAAGTCTTTGGGTGGAAAGAAAGTTAAACTTTCGGCGCTGATCATTAAGCAACTGACTTCGCTGGATGCTTTTACCGATGAGGATGGCAGACGATTACTGATCATGCTCATTTCGCCAATGACATCGCCTTTGTTTTGCAGAGAAGCAATTTTTTCGTCCTCAAAAATAATATCGACGCTGCCATTTCTTAAAAAATACAGACAGCGATTTTGTTCGCCCTGTTTAATAAGAAACTCGCCCTTGGTAAAATCTTTGACATCAAAAAGAGTGGACACCTGCAAAAGCAAATCTTGTGGGAAATGACTGAAAAAAGAAAATGACTTCAGCTCTGATGCGACTTCAGCGGGGTGTAACTTCATTGCCATTAGAATCGCACCGAACAGCAGCGGCCTCTACTAGAGCTCGACTTTTCCAGGACTTTGGATAGCCTATAGAGATAGATGTATTTTTTAATCCAAGCCGCCGCCGCAGTTTTATGTATTTATCTTTTTGAAAAGCGTGCCGAACGCGTGGGCCTGTTTAAACAAACTGCACTTTATCTAGGCATGGGAATATTATTTTTTGGCTGGCTGGGCGGCCGGTTGATGCACATCATTTACGAAGAACCGACTTACTACTGGCAGGACTGGCACCGAATTTTTGATTTTTCCGCCGGGGGATTTGTTTTCTTTGGCGGAGCACTGGCTGGCTGGGCAGTTTTAGAAATTTATGTGCGCAGGTTTTCTGCTGACATTCGCAACCAATGGCGAGATTGCTTGGTCGTCCCGATCAGTTTGGGATACGCAATCGGCCGCGTGGGCTGCAGTTTTGCTGGATGTTGCTTTGGACGTTTTTATTCAGTGGGATCCTTTGATTTTCAATTTCCATTTTCTTTGACCGCCACTGCGTGCGAAGGCGTCTTGCTTTTCACTTTACTTAAAATCGAAAAAAAATCTTTACCGGCAGGATACCTGGCCTGGTTTTGGCTGTTCTTTCATAGCCTGACCCGATTCGTTTTAGAATTTTCTCGCGAAGATTTCCGCGGCCCAAGCTTTGTTTTTTCCATTTCGCAATGGATTGCAATCGGATTGGCTTGTGTTGCCTGGATGCAGCTTCGCAGGATTTCGAAACGGAAATGATCGATTTCAAAATAAGTTATTTCATATAGAACCGCCTTCGCATATTAATTCCGCCTGCGATTATGTTTTCCACACAGAAGTCGCAAATTTTCCGCTGAGTGATCACCCAAATGTCGGAACGGTTGTATGTGGTCCAGTTGAACTTGGTATTTCGATGTGCATTTTTTCTTCGACCGTGGATCGCGGAATTGGCAGCAGCCCTCGTCGCGACGCCAGACCAGATTTTTTATCGCCGTGGGAATATGCCGGGAACGTTTTTTCCCTTCAATGCTGGCAAGCGTGCTGCTGGTGTCACTGATACCGGCGTCGGCAACACTCTGGTTTAAATCGATTTGAGGATTTGTTGGTTTGTTTACAGTCGCTTCTTCAGATTTATTTCCCAATGATGCTTCGGATTTATTTTTACTTCTTCCCGATTTCTTGCGAAGTGTCTTCCCAGGTTTATTCGGATCTAACTGCCGATGCAGTTTTTCAACCATCACCTTAAAAAACTGAGCCTGGGTCATATCTGGATTCTGGTGCGACATCCAAAGTTTAAGTTCATCCATCTTCGCTTTTGTTTCAGCATCGATGACAAAACGAAGTTCGATCAGGTTTTCCGATAAGACTTTTTCTTGTTCCTTGGATTTAAGACAAAGCTCTGGGGCAATTTTAAATAATTCCTTTTCAGCTTCTCGAGCCGACTTATTTTCTAATTTTTTATAAAGCTCGGTTTTTTCCTGTATGGATATTTTCTGTTTCTGATCATTAGCTTTCTTGCGGAGAAAACTTTGCGCCTGCGATATGACCGATAAGCTTAAAGTATGATCTGCAATCTTTTCTTTTAATTCCGGCATTTCAGAAATGGCACGAGCCGCTTGAATTCTGCGCATAGCGGAAGTGGGTTCGTATCCCAGATCTTTGGTAACGAAATCGAAGATCGATCCATAACCGAAATCCAGGTATAATTTCCTTCGGTCGATTTCCGCAATCAGTTCGATCACTTGCAAGGTCAGGCTTTGTTCAGTTTTGGCTGCTTGTCTAATTTGCGCCACCAGTGCGCGGTTGCCCAAAGATTTTATGCTTTGACTGGAACTGCTGATTTCCTGAGATTCACTGAAAGAATTATATTTTTCTTCATCAGTGAAACTACTTTTTAAATCCAACATGCAACCTCATTTCTAATTCGTATTTCGAAGTAGAAAAAACTTAACACAGCTTTTTAAAATGAAATTTCGAGGTTTTCCTAAAATTAAGACGCAGAAAATAAATGAGAGTTTAAACACACAAATTGGCTCATTGCCGATAGATCCAACTGGTTTAGATAAAAACTAACTCTGATGGAAAAATAAAACTAATCTGGCCGCTTTCTCGAACTGCAAAATGTCGTCAAATATTATTTTTTTATTTTACGTTGCTTTGACGCACCAATGCTGGAATAAAAAATCTGCTTACCTAAAATGAAAGAAATTTCCTCTCACAAGTTAGTGAGGGAAAAGCAGTCTATCGGTGGTGATTTGTTTGCTCTCGCTGACTGACTGACTGACTGGCTGGTCGGCTGCTCGACAGCGTTTTCCTTTAATATCCCGCTCAAATCAAATTCAAGCGAGCATTACCGACGTTGGATTTATTTTTCGCCGGTATCGCGTGCAAAATTGTTCTTGAAAAGTGTTCTTTGAAAAACTTTGGGACATCGTCGGGTAAGCTAGGATCGCTGGAAGCTTCTTTTTTCCTT
>JBBQHD010000089.1:0-11509 GCA_038323665.1 Bdellovibrionales bacterium | reverse complement strand
AAGCAAATATTTAAAACTTAGAAATCCCTACAAAGACCAGTTTGAACGAGCCGTTCTTTCGATCGCCTTGAATCTTGCAGAAGGAAGTGCGAAAACTTCGAATAAAGATCGCAAAAGATTTTATGAAATCGCAATGGGATCATTCCGTGAATCAAGATGCATCCTGGAAATTCTAAACATCCAAAATCTAGATCAACAAATCGACCAACTCGGGGCCAGCCTCTACTGTCTGATCCGCAGTCTCTGACGACTGGGGACTGTCTCAGAAAACCGAACTCAGAACTCTGGCACCGAGAAACTGAACCCCGACCTCGAAGTTCTACTCCCCAGCCTAACTTTCCCACGCAAATCAACCCTACTCATCAAATAATATTCTGCGCACCCGCGATGCTAATCTGAGGTTCGGCGCGGAAGTATTTTCTGGCGACTCGCTGAATATCTTCGGAAGTAATCGCTTCGTAAATAGCCTGCGGATTTAGGGCGTGTTCGTAAGACAAACCATAAATTTCGTTAAAAGCTATGGCTTGGCAAACACTTTGATTTGTTTGCAAACCCAAAGCTGTGCTGCCAATTAAACTTTGTTTAGCTTTTTTTAATTCCAATTCGTCGACTGGGATATCGCATAGTCTGCTGAATTGTTTGCTCATTTCTTCCACCGAAATTTTCGCCTTATCTGGTGCGCAGGCAATTTGTGCACCAAAATGTCCGCAATCCATTCCGGAAAAACTGACTGGGCCCAGTGAATAGGCCAAAGATTTTTGATCGCGCAGTTCTAAAAATAATCGGCCGCCTTGTCCCGATAACAGTGAATTGATCACGTCCAAAATATCGCGGTCTGCACTTTTCATTCCTTCGGTTGGATAAGCAAAAATAATATGGGTTTGTTCTTTTTCCATATGTTCATAGATCACGCCCTTTTCAATCCGCGATGGCTTGGTGCGTGTGGGACCGACTAAAAAGGATTCGCCTTTTGGAAATCGCTCGGTCCATTCGCTGAAAGTATTTTTCCAGTTGGAATTCCATTGGCCTGTCAAACTTATCAAGGCGTTTTTATTTTTAAATACTTTTTGCAAATGATTTTTTAAATCTTCCGCCACCAAGGTAGAAATGCTTTTTTCGCTGTTCATGGTGTCGCGCTGGTAAACGGATTCGGGATAAAATTTTTCGAAAAAGTTTTTTCGGCAAATCGCTGCCGCCTGGTCTTTTTGTTGAGTAATTTGTTGCAGCAGAACCATTTTTTCGCGTTCGACCACTTGTTCGGAAAACAGGGGATTAAATAAAATTTCTTCGATCACATCCTTGGCCTGTTTTTCAAAGGGAACTAATCCGTCCCAACCCAGTCCCAAGGTGTTTCTGCCTGAAAAACACTGCAGGCCTGACGCCGTTCGATCCGTCAGCATCGAGATTTCTTGTTCATTGAATTTTTTCGTAGCCGATCCCCAGACGCGCGAAAATAATTCGCCCAGGCCCGGTTTTGCTTCGGCAATTAATCCACCACCGAACACAATCCGCATTGAAAAACTGGGATTAATTTTTTGTTTGCGCAAATAAATGGGAACTAAGTTTGATTCTGATTTTTGCACCGAAATTTCTTTGGGCGCCTGCTGCCAATTTAAATTAAATTTCTTTTTAGAACTAAGGTTTAATTTAATCTTGTTCGGGACTTTGACATTTTCTAGTATTGATTTCATGGCTTGGGTTGCTTTTTTCGCGTCTTTTTCAACTAGACCCACCACGATCGCATTTTGCTTTTTTAAATACTTTTTGCAAAATTCGTGGATTTTTTTTGCATCCACTTTTGCCAAATCAGATAATTGTTTCTGCGCTGCCAATGGATCGTGAAATAAAAATTCGCTGCCCGCAAAAAATTGGGCCTGTCCTTCGGTGGTTTCCAAAGTGCGCACTTGCTCCGAAGAAAAAATCACATTGGCTTTTTGAATTTCTTCGGCTGAAAAACCATGGGAAAAAGCTTTTTGCAGTTCGCCATTTACTGCCTCGACAATTTTGGGAATATTTTCTTCTTCCCCTTGAAAGGAAATCATAAAAATTCCCACATCCTTGGTGGAAAATAATCCGCAGCCGATGGATGTAACCAAGGGTGTTTCCATTCTAAGTTTTTGCACTAGCCGAGAACTTTCCCCCTGTCCCAACACCAAAGATAAAACTTCGGCGGTAACGAAATCCTTGTGCGATGGCGGTGGAATCGGAAAACCAATCCAAATCCGCGATGATTTGAATTTGCTTTTCTCGATTTGAATTTTAGCTTTCATCTTAGGGATTTTGGCGATTTTTTTTGTGTAAGGTTTGTGTGTGCTTTTAATATTGAAATGTCTTTCCACCTGCGCGCGCAAAGTCTTGGGATCAAAATCACCAGCGACCATTAAAAACTGATTTTTGGGATGGTATCTTTTATTAAAGTCTTCTTTGATTTGCCTGGGTGTTACTTTGCGAATGATTTTTTCGAAACCAATCACGGGTCTGCCGTAAGGATGTTTGCCGTAAAACGATTTAAACAAAAGTTCAGATAATTTTCGTGATGGCTGATCTTCCCCGCGGCGCATTTCTTCGATTACGACTTCGCGTTCACGGTCGATTTCGTCTTTATCAAAAGTGGGCTTGTAAAGCATTTCGGATAAAACATCTAAGGCCACTTCCGAACGATTCGACGGAACGGTAACGTAGTAAACCGTTTGATCAAAAGACGTATAAGCGTTTAATTCCCCGCCGGCGCTTTCCACTGTCTTGGCGATTTCGCCCACGGCAAATTTTTCGGTGCCCTTAAACAAAAGATGTTCAATAAAATGACTGACGCCCGCCATCTTTGGAGTTTCATGCGCGCTGCCTGTTCGCACCCAAAGTTGAGCTGTCACCACTTGCGATTGATGTTCTTCGTAAGCTAAAACCGTTAGTCCATTTTTAAGTTGATATTTTTGCACTTTCATTGTGAATCCTTACTGTGGCATTTGGAATTTACGTTCACATCCCCTTCTGCGTGCAGAAATGCACTTATTGTGATTTCGCGACCGCGGAAGTTGGAACTACTTTTTCATTTTCAGAATACACTGAACTTTTAATTACTGAAATCAAATCTCGTCGTGACTTTATTCACCCACAAAAACTTTCAACTCTCTACTTTGGTGGGGGAACCCCGAGTGTTTTACCACTCACTGACTTACGGCAAGTTTTTGAATGCCTTAGTGCCGAAGGATTTTCTTGGGATCAAGACACGGAAATCACTTTGGAAATTAATCCTGCCACCATTACGCCAGAATCGCTGAAGTTTTATCTGTCCTTGGGTGTAAATCGCTTTAGTGTCGGTGCGCAAACTTTCAATGACCGGCTTTTACAAATGGTTAAGCGCAAACATTCAGCAGCTCAGACAATTAAAACATTGGAAATGCTGGCGGAAAATAATCTGAATTTTAATTTCGATTTATTATTTGCTCTGCCGACGCAGACTTTGGAAGAACTCGAACAAGACCTGCAAAAAACTGTCTTAACCACAGCAAAACACATCAGCCCCTATTGCTTGACTGTGCCCGAAGGACATCCTCTGTCCCACAATCGACCCAGCGAAGACCATCAGTTGGGAATGTTCGAGATGATTTCACAATCTTTGCAAAGCCATGGATTTCAAGAATATGAAATTTCTAATTTTTCTAAGCCCGGATTTGCATCCAGACATAATTTACTTTACTGGACCGATCAGGAATATTGGGGCATCGGCCTTAGCGCGCATTCTTATATTAAGGCTTCGGCATGGGGGCAGCGTTTTTGGAATCATTCCAATTGGAAAGAATATGCCAAACAAATCCGCGAAAATTCGGCCAATAAAAATGTGCAGCAACAAGAAACCCTGGATCTTTCCCAAGCATTAACAGATTTTCACCATACCCGCCTGCGCTTAAGTGAGGGATTTTCCGAGAAAATGTGGCTGGAAAAATTCCCCGCCCCAATGTGGCCTGCCGTGCAGGATCGTCTACGGGGCCTAGAGAAAAAATCTTGGGTCGAGAAAACCCCAGAAGACAGCTGGAAACTGACGAAAATGGGAAAATATGTAAGTAATCAGGCCTTCCTAGATTTGACGTTTCTAAAAGAAGACATAATATTAGCCTATGACTGATGAAGAAAAAAATCCTGCGGCGCAAACCACAGACAATGCTGATACCGCACCCGAAGTTGACTTAAGGGCCGAAGCCGATAAATGGAAAAATGAATATCTGTATATGCGAGCCGAGCTTGAAAATATTCGCAAGCAATTTATCAAAGAACGTTCCGAGCTTTTAAAATTCGGCAACGAACGCTTGGTCCGCGATTTGTTAGGCGTTTTAGACAACGTCGAGTTGGCCCTGCAAACTCCACCCGGATCGGATCAACACCAAAGTTTCCGCCAAGGCGTCGAGCTTACTTTTCAAGAGTTTAAAAATTCCCTAAAAAAACACGGCGTTCAAGAAATTGATTCCCTTGGGCAAAACTTTGATCCTACTTTGCACGAAGCCCTGTCCAGCGAACCCAGCAATACAGCCCCCGCGGGTAGCGTTTTGCGTGTTTTCAAAAAAGCTTATAAATTGCACGATAAATTGGTTCGCCCCGCACAGGTCGTTGTCGCTTCGGAAAAAAAATAAACTAAGGACTGTTTAATGAAACGGGATTATTATCAAATCTTGGGCGTCGCCCGAACGGCAACACCCGAAGAACTAAAAAAAGCTTACCGAAAACTTGCCCTAGAGTTTCATCCAGATAAAAACCCCGGCAATAAAAAAGCCGAGGAAAAATTCAAGGAATTGACCGAGGCTTACAGCGTATTAAGTGATAAAGATAAGCGCGCAAAATATGATCAATTTGGGTTTTCTGAAAATCCTTTTGCTGGAATGAAATCTGGCCCACGAACCGAAGATCCTTTTCAGGATTTTTTTGCCGATGTTTTCGGAGATATTTTTGGCGGCGGTGGTGGCGCTGGGCCTGGCGGCGGTCCTTTCGCAGGGCGCGCAGGGCGTTCGCGCAGACCGACCAAAGGGGCCGATTTGCGTTACTCGCTGGCAATTAGTTTAGAAGAATCGGCTATTGGTGCTGAACGACTTATTCATTATTACCGAAAAAATGCCGGCGTTGAGGAACCCAAAAAACTAAGTGTGAAAATTCCCGCTGGGGTCAAAGATGGCCAGCGCTTAAAATTAACTGGCGAAGGCGATGTTTCCCCACAGAATTTAGCCGGCGATCTGTATGTCATTATCCAATTGCAAGAACATCCGATTTTTCAGCGCAGCGAAAATGATCTTGTGGTCAATCGTCCTGTGTCTGTATCCGATGCTTTGGTGGGTGGAAAAGTGGAAGTGCCTACCTTAACGGGCCGGGTTGAAGTCACTATTCCAGCAGGAACTCCTTCGGGACAGATCTTCCGCATCAAGGGAAAGGGTCTGCCCCTGCCCGGCGGTTATGGAAGTGGTGATTTGTTGGTAAAAATTTTGATCGATGTTCCAAAGAATTTACTTCCAAGACAGAAGGAATTGATCGCAGAATTAGCAAAGACCACTTTGGAATATCCACTGGTGAAAGAATTCCAAGATAAAATGGCTCAACTTATTAGGACAAGATCAAACTTATGAAAAGAAAAAAAACTCATTTTTTTAAATCGATAACACTGTTTTTATGTTTGGTTTTTTGCGGCTGTTCGAATCTAGAGTTAAAAAAATCCAAGCCCACGGCAAAAAGACAATTACGCACCCAAAAAAATAATTCAAGTTACTCTGCTGCCTCTGGTCCTGCGCAGATTCCAAGTCCAGCTTTTCAAACACCAGTAAATACAAATTCCGAAATCAATCCCGCACCTATTGCAGATCCAAAATTTTTAAAAGCGGAAGTCCGCACCATCGGCGCCATTTTACCTTTAAGTGGGAAAAATGCCTCGATTGGACAAAGGGCTTTGCGCGGAATCACCATGGGTCTGGGCGCATCCGAAGCACAATCGCCTTTTCAACTCAGCGTGATCGACAGCGAGGGCGCACCCGACCAAGCACGTCGCGCCGTGGAAAGATTGGCGGCAGAAAATAATGTTGTCGCAATTTTAGGAAGTGTCTTAAGCAAAGAGTCCCCGCAGATTGCTGCGCAAGCCGAAGCACTGGGCATTCCACTTATTAATTTATCCCCAAAGTCTGGCATTACCGACGTTGGCCCGCATATTTTCCGACATGCACTGACCAATCAAATGATGGTGCGCGAATTGGTGCGCGCCTGTATGGAAAATAAAAATTTTAAAAAATTTGCGATACTTTATCCGAATGATTCTTTTGGAACTGAATACGCTAATTTATTTTGGGACGAAGTGCTGGCCCGCGGTGGTTCGATTGTTGCGGCACAAAGTTACAATCCCAAAGACACCGATTTTCGCGAAGTAGCCCAACGACTTGCAGAAACTTTTTATCTCGACGCGCGCGAGTGGGAATACCGAAAACTTTATAAAGAAAAATTTGCTAACAAACCAAAATTGAAAAAAGTTTCGCGCAAAGAAGAAGCTGAAGAAATTTCTTTGCCCGCCATAACCGACTACGACGCTATTTTTATTCCCGACAGTGCCAAGGCCTTGACTCAACTTTCTGGATTTTTGTCTTACGAGGGCATTCGCAATGTGACTTTGCTGGGAACTAATTTATGGAATTCGCAAAATATTGCAAAAAAAGTTGGTTCCTTCGCGAATCAGCTTTTATTTGTTGACGCATACATGCCGACTTCCGACGAGTTTTTAAATTCTGCCTGGGTTGCCAATTATCAAAAAAAGTTTTCTGAAACTCCGTCGTTAATTGAAGTGCAAAGTTTCGAAGCCGCCTTTTGGTTGCGCAGTGTTCTTGCACAGGGCGTCTCGTCTCGAGAGGATCTGGCCGATAAGTTACGCAGATCCAGAGTGGTTCCAGGACTTTGGGGACCACTAGAACTGTCCAGCGAAAGAGAAGTTTTGCGACCATTGTTAGTCTTGCAAACTGATCATAACGAAGTGTCAATTTTAAAAAAATAAAATTTGTGCAAATAATTCGCGCATACAGCAGTGCAAAAATTTATGCGCACGGGCTTGATGATTTCCATTTTTAAAACGATTGTTCAAAACGTCGTTTTTGGGGGGAATGAAAATGACAACAACAAAACTTGGACAAAGGAATATGTCATTGTCGCAACATAAATTGCGCGCGATTCAGAAATGTTTATTAGATCAAAAAAGTTCGATTCTAAATAAAACGTCTGAGTTTCGTAAATTACAAGCTGATCGGGAAACTTTCGGAGACGAAGCAGATCTTGCATCTGCTGGTCTAGAAGAAAATGTTTCCATCCATTTGCACGAGCGAGATCGCAGGACCTTGCTTTTTATTGAAAATGCTTTGGGGAAAATTGCCAACGGGACTTACGGCCAGTGCGAAAGTTGTGGCTGTGAAATCCAGGAAAGACGTCTGGAAGTTCATCCATTTTCGAATCATTGTGTCGAATGTATGGAAGAACACGAGTCGCGTCCTTTGTCATAGGTCCAATTTTTTAAGATTTCGCTAAGGCTCTTCCGGTGATTTCCGAACAGTGTGATGTTCGGAGGAACACCATATGAATTTTGACGACAAACTCCTCGAGGTACCAGATTCGCTGCCATTACTGCCGGTACGAGACATCGTCGTATTTCCCTACATGATCATTCCACTTTTCGTGGCACGAGAATCTTCGATCCGTTCGGTCGAGGAAGCTTTGTCGAAAAATAGATTGATCTTTTTGGCTTCACAAAAAGATGTGACGGAAGAAACGCCGACACCAGAATCTATTTTTGAAGTGGGAACGATCGCGATGATCATGCGCATGCGAAAACTTTCTGATGGGCGAGTAAAATTGCTTATCCAAGGTGTAAGCAAAGGCCGTATTTCGAAATTTAATCAAATGGCACCCTATTTTGATGTTGCTGTTGATAAAATGACCGAAGACGCTGTGACTGAAACTCAATCCGCATCAGTTGGACCTATTTTAAAAAATGCCAAAGAACTTGTGGAAAAAGTTATTTCCTTAGGCCGACCACTTTCGCCAGACATACTATTAGTATTGGATGACGTTGCCGACCCAGGTCGAGTCGCAGATTTAATTGCTGGTAATTTAGGACTGCGAACCCAGGACGCCCAAGCAATTTTGGAATTAGAAAATCCAATTTCCAGATTGCAAAAAATGATTGAAATTTTAAATGCAGAAATTGAAATGCTGCAAACTCAACGCAAAAATAAATCCCCACGTGATGAAATGAATAAATCTCAGCGTGATCAGTATTTGCGTGAACAAATGAAGGCCATCAAAAACGAACTGGGCGAAAATGATGCGAAGTCCGAAGAACTTGAAGAACTTCGTGAAAAAATTCAAAAATCCGGAATGCCAACAGTAACGGAAACCGAGGCGCTGAAGCAGCTTAGCAGACTAGAGCGCATGCATCCAGATGCTTCGGAAGCCACCATGGTGCGCACTTACCTAGACTGGTTAGTGGATCTGCCCTGGAGCCGTTCGACCGTTGATAATCTAGATTTAGTCCATGCAAAAAATATCTTAGATGACGATCACTATGAATTGACCAAGGTCAAAGAACGCGTTTTGGAATTCCTGGCCGTGCGGAAATTAAAAGCCAATGCACAAAAAGGACCAATGCTGTGTTTTGCAGGACCTCCGGGTGTTGGAAAAACTTCGCTGGGTAAATCCATTGCACGCGCAATGGGCCGCGAATATTTCCGAATTTCCTTAGGCGGAGTCAAAGACGAAGCAGAAATTCGTGGGCATCGCAGAACTTATGTCGGGGCAATGCCAGGAAAAATCATTCAAGCTTTGCGCCAAGTAAAAACAAAAAATCCCGTTATTGTTCTAGATGAAATTGACAAACTAGGTTCTGATTTCCGCGGTGACCCATCGGCGGCTATGCTGGAAGTTTTAGACCCAGAACAAAACGCGACTTTCCGTGATAATTATTTAAATGTGGATTTTGATTTGTCTCATGCCCTGTTCATCGCAACGGCCAACGTTATCGAAAATATTCCTGCGGCATTGCGCGATCGTATGGAGCTGATTCAAATTCCTGGTTACACAGAAAACGATAAGCTTTTCATTGCACAAAAACACTTAGTGGAAAGACAAATCGAAAATAACGGAATTACGGTTAAGAATATTCATTTTACACCAGATGGAATTCGTTCGATTATCTCGGGCTATACTCGTGAAGCAGGACTTAGAAATTTAGAACGCGAAATCGGTTCGGTTTGTCGAAAAGTTGCACGCATGGTTGCCATGGGTGAAGCTGATTTTATCGATATCACTTCGCAAAATGTTTCTGAACTACTGGGACCGCCAAAATTTATGCGCGATGAAAAATTGCAAGAATCGCATATTGGTATTGTTCAGGGACTGGCTTGGACTCAGGCTGGTGGGGAAGTGCTTCTGATCGAAGCCTTGAAAATGAAGGGCAAAGGAACTTTGCAACTGACAGGACAACTGGGCGATGTGATGAAAGAATCCGCATTGGCTGCGATGTCTTATGCACGAGCCCACCGCGAAGAATTAAATATTCCCGAAGAATTTTTTGAAAAGTTTGATGTGCACATACATTTACCCGCAGGAGCTATCCCAAAAGATGGTCCTTCGGCAGGTATCACTTTGACGACCGCATTGGTCAGTCTGATGACCGATACACCCGTGCGACACGACCTAGCCATGACTGGCGAAGTGACGTTGCAAGGCCGCGTTCTGCCTGTTGGCGGGATACGCGAAAAATGTTTGGCAGCTTTGAACCAAGGAATCACCACTGTCATCGTGCCTTTTGCAAATCAAAAGGACTTGGCCGACATTCCCAAAGTTTTCAAAGATCAAATGAAATTTATTTTAGCCGAAACATTGGATGAAGTTTTCGCGGTGGCTTTCGAAAAAGGCGTTCGCGAAATCAAAAAAGCTACCTCGGGTAAGCGGGATTCGAAAAAAGCAAAAGCAGCGGCTTCGGCGGCGTAGGAACGCTGCTGTTATTTTCTGCTAAAATTGTCTGTGCAACTAAATTGAAATCCCACCATGCTGGCGCGTATTCGCTGACAAAGGCTAAGAAATCTTGGGCTTCTTTGATAAGAAGCCCCATGTCACCATCCTGATATTTTTTGCGATTTGCGATTTGTTCATCAATTCCGGGTTCGCTTGTTTCATCGCCTTCTTCTTTTTTTTCTTCTGCGATACGCTGGCTTTCTTCTTGTCTGGCTGCAATTTCCTCTGCGGTTAATGCGATCTCGGTTGGCTCATCAAGTTCTTTTGTAAAATCTGACTTGTATTTAATTAAACTTTCCTGCATCTCGCGGATGGCTGTAAAAATCCTGAACGCTGGCATTTCCTGCGAACCAACTGTTTGTTTCTCCAACTCGCGAAACAGCATCTCGGTCCGTCTTAGAGTGGCTAAAAAATCTGCTGCTGCACGATAAACTTCCATTTTTTTTCTGATGTTTTTTAGCTCTTGGATCGTTTGTTCAATTTGCTTTGCCGTTGTCTTAAGTGATTCCTTCGTGGCGTTAAATTCGGCAAAGGCAGCCGCTACATCCGGAGGCGATTCCCTCGCAAGAAACTTTCCCTGCAGATTAAGACTTTCTATCTGGGTTTTTTGCTGATCTTCAAAAGAAGAAAGCTTCAGATCCAGGCGCTGTTCTTCTGGCAGAAATGCGCGAAGATCTGTCGTTATTTTATCCGTCAAAGTGATGTTTTCCATGGCGGCACGGTGAATCTTGCTGCGTTGGTATGCGTCTTTTAGCATCGCCATAAAACTATTTTCACCGTCGTAAAGAACCCCTCTGATTTGATCGATGATTTCTTTTCGCTCTGTTTGAAATCCTTCCGCCTGCAATGCCAACAAAATTTTCTGCATGCGTTCTGCAAGCTTAAGGTTCGGAACTGTGTCCTTCCAAATTGCCTCCAGCGCACGATTCGTTTGAATTTTGCGGGCAACGATTTCTGCTGCGGATAATGTTGTTCGAGCCTGCGCCTGTTGGTAAAGACTTTGGCAAATTGGTGCAGAGCTTTCTGCAAAGCAAATTGAATTCGCAATCAGCGAAAACAGAAATAGAAGTCTCATTAAATCCCCCTCGGAATTGTGACTACTTATTAGCAGAGGGTTTTCTAGTTTGAAAAGGATTAAATTTAAATTCTTGTGACTAATCGTGGTTGGCTAATACTAGCTATAACCTTAAGGCTCTGTGGAAAATCGAGAGGAACTTATGTCTATCTCGAAAATAAATTCTGCAATCGAGTTGACCTGCCACCAATCCGGCAGGTTCTTGGAAATTGCTATTGTCATTTCTGTTGCCACCGCGATGACCGGCGACATTGGCGAATCCGTTGTATCTTCTGTCTAGCTTTTTCCTAGCCGGACTTTTAACGCAAAGATTTAGTGTATAGATTTCATTCGATCCGCAGTATTTAAAGATTTTCTTTGTGCGCGGGCCATTTCAACTTTAGTCCGTCGTTCATTTAAAACTTTTTGTCCTCG
>JBBQHD010000088.1:0-11591 GCA_038323665.1 Bdellovibrionales bacterium | reverse complement strand
CAGTTGCCTGGTTGGTGGCGGCCTTTGATTTAGATCCTGAAACACTTCGCAGCTTTAAATCCATTACTCATACTGACGTAGCGCTTATTTCCAAAAAAAATCAGCAGCAAGTTTTGATCACTAGCTCATTGGAAGAAAGCGAACAGAATGAATTGCGCAAAAGTACTTTTTTACAAGCGCATGCAGATTTAGAACTTGGCAGCAAAAAATTTAATTGGAAATCGTTTTATTTTAAATCAGATGATTCATCAGATGCAGAAGTGCTGTTGCTGAAATCAGATGATTCTTCCGCATTTTTTGAACAAAAAGTTCGGCATACTTTATCCGTAGTTGCCGTTATTAGTGTTCTTTTCGCAATCCTGCTTACTTACGCAATTTCCTCATCACTTATTAAACCATTTACAATTCTGACCAATGCTGTTCGAAAAATTTCTGAAGGGGAACTAGACACAAAAATTAATTTACACAGTCCCAAAGAAGTTGCTGATCTTAGCAATGCATTTAACGAAATGGCGGTTAATTTAAAACAGCAAATTGCAAAAAATGAAAAGACTTTCCACGAATTAAAATTAAGTCACTCAGAAATCACCTTAACCAATTTGCAATTAGATCGAAAACTTTTTGAAGTTTCCCTATTGTTAGACATTCTGAATATTGCCAACAATATTTTAGATATGGATGGTCGACTTGAAAAGATTCTTGAAAAACTAATCATCGCATTTCATTTTGAACGCGGATCTTTGATGTTATTAGATGATAAAAATGAAAATCTGGTCCTTAAATTCGCACTAAGAAATATTCCTGGAAAAAACGCTGTGGTCAGAATGAACTTAGATAAGGCCATTAAATTGCAGGCCAGCGAAGGCCTTGCCGGCAAGGCCTTACAAAGTGGACGTCCCCTAGTTGCAGAAAATCCCGAACAAAGTCAGAACTTTATTCCCTATGATGATTGGCGCAAAGACAGCATTGGAACTTTGGTATGCATTCCACTTAAAAATGCCAAAGAAAATATCGGTGTTATGAACTTAGTTCAGTCCACTGGGCAAAACATTGTAAAGCCCAGTGACGAAGCTTTTTTCAAAGCGATTGGCGATCAGATTTCTTTGATTATTGAAAACAGTGATTTCCGCGAAGATTCTTTGACGGATGTTTTGACTGGACTATTCAATAAACGATATTTCACCACACGATTGCATCAGGAAATACAAGTGGCCGTTAATTCGGGCAAAGCATTGACCTTAATTCTTTTCGATATCGATCATTTTAAAAAAGTAAACGACCAGTATGGCCATGTCGCGGGCGACAACATCCTTAAACAATTGGGCGAAGTTCTTCTTAGAATTGCCAGAAAAACGGATGCACATGCGCGCTACGGCGGCGAAGAATTCGCCCTTATATTGCCAGGAACTGAAACTGATTTAGCACAAAAAATCGCCGAAAGAATTCGCAGTGAAGTTGAAAAAGAAGTCTTCGACCAAGGCATCCACATCACACTAAGTCTTGGCATCGCCAGTTTCCCAATTCACGCAGGAACATCAGAACAACTCATCGAATGCGCCGACAAAGCCCTTTACGAAGGAAAAAGCCAAGGCAGAAACCGCAGCATCACTTACGACGCTTCGATCGTGCGAAAAAAATCAGCCTAAGATCTTTACAAGAGGCCCAAAGTTTTTTCTAGTAATTGGGTTTTTGGCTTAGAGTTTGAAAATAAAAGATAATTCAGATATTAAATAAATTAAAATTAAGTATAATTAGCCACTATACTTTTTTAAAAACCTCAGCGGTTCGTGGACGAACGCGCGGCCAGGATGGCCGCTAGCAGCTGGAGGCCATGGATGGCCGTGTTTTTAAAAAAGTATAGTGGCTAATTATACTTAATTTTAATTTATTTAATATCTGAATTATCTTTTATTTTCAAACTCTAAGCCAAAAACCCAATTACTAGAAAAAACTTTGGGCCTCTTGTAAAGATTTTAGCCCCTTAATCACTGCCGCAAGTCTTGCCGTATCGTGAATTTGATCCGGAGTAACTTCCAAGTGCCGCAAAGATTTTTCGTGGCTGGACACACAGACTGGACAACCGTTAATGGCCGAAACAGCCAGCGCCAACAGCTCGAAAGTTTTTTTACCTACCTTAGGGTTACCCATCGATTGCATCCGCAAGCCTGCGCGCTGATAATCGGGTTTGGATTCTTCGGCCACGAAACTGCGGAATTTATAATAGACATTGTTCATACCCATAATTCCGGCAACTTCAGCGCCTTCGGTAATTTCCGCAGCGTCGACGGCAAGCTCTTTTAATATTCCTACTGAAAATTCGCCGACTTCTTTAAATTTTAAAGCTGCCGCAATGGAAAGAATTACTAAATATCTTTCTTTCGGCTCTAGTACTGATTCCGAAGCAAGTTTAATAAAATTTAACTTCAAATCTTTGGAAATCGAAGAATCTGTTTTTGAAAAATACTTTTCAGAAAAATCCGTGGCCAGTTGTGCGAAATCCATTATTACTCCTCTAGTAAACTACGCAGCATCCACGCAGTTTTTTCGTGTGTGGTGATTCTTTGGGTCAACAAATCACTGGTTGCTTCATCATTTCCTGCTTCGGCGGCGGGGAAAACTTCCCGTGCTGTGCGGGCGACCGTTTCTTGGCCTTCCAATAATTCTTTGATCATTTCGTGCGCGGATACATGACCTGCGCCTTCTTTAACGCGCGTCAATTGCGCAAATTCTTGATAGCTGCCTGGTGCAAAAAATCCCAATGATCGAATGCGTTCGGCAATCAGATCCACTGCCAAAGCAAGCTCGGTGTATTGAGTTTCAAATAACAAATGCAAAGTTTGAAACATCGGACCAGTTACATTCCAATGATATTTATGAGTTTTTAAATACAAAGTATAAGTATCTGCCAAAAGTTTTTCTAAACCCTGAGCAATTTGTTTACGTTCTTTTTCCGGAATCCCAATTTCCACAGGATATTTCGAAGATTGAATTGCCATAAATATTTCCTTTCAAAAAAATAAAATTAACTTACACATAAATTTTAAGGCTGGTAATCCAGCCCTAAAAGATCGCCTCCTTAAGCGAAGCTTAAGGGTTTAAAGTAGCTTGTCCTTTTTCCCAATTGCAGGGGCAAAGTTCGTCGGTTTGCAAAGCATCCAACGTTCGGATGACTTCTTTGACATTGCGACCAACGCTTAAATCATTGACCGACACCCAGCGAATGACGCCTTCAGGATCCACAATATAAGTTGCACGCAATGGCACAGAATCTGTGGCATGCAAAATTCCCAAAGTTCCAGTCAAATCTTTTTTCACGTCTGCCAACATTGGGTAACCCAAAGTTTTTAAATCAGCGTGATGAGTCCGCCAAGCATGATGCACAAAATGCGAATCACAACTGACTCCAAATAATTTGGTTTCGCGATTTTGGAAATCTTTTAAATGCTTGTTGAATTCAGCAAGTTCGGTGGGACAAACGAAAGTAAAATCCAATGGCCAGAAAAATACGACTGACCAAGATCCTTTCATGTCCTTATTCGATATTTCTTTGAATTCTTTTCCTTTTTCCAAAGACACACATGCTTGCATCTTAAATTCCGGAAATTGTTTGCCTATACCTAACATTTTTTCTCCTTCTGGGATGAAAATCCCTATTTACGTCCTTTAATAAAAACTTCCATAGAGGATTTTTTCCAACCCTTGGGAAGTTTCAAGCTCCAACTTAAATCCTTGGGATCTAAGTCTTCAATGCGTCCCGTTTTTTCATCAATAAAATGAAAGTGCTCGGAAACATTGAAATCAAAAACTAATTTATCCGAATGTGGCATCCGCAAAGTTTTCAACAAACCCGCATCCACCAAAGAATTTAAAGTATTGTAAACAGTGGCACGACTCATCTGATCAATATTTTTCTGGGCCCAAGACCAAACTTCTTCTGCGGTGGGATGATCGCTTTGATTGAAAATAAAGTCGCAAAGGTGCACGCGTTGAGCAGTCACCTGCAGTCCAGCGGTTTTCAGCATTTTTTCTGAAGCTTGCTTGTCCTTTGTTTTCATAAATCAAACTTTAGACTAAGTCTAAAGTTCTGTCAAGTCATTTTAGACTTAGTCTAAACTATGTCTTTTGAAACTGTTGACGGCAGTGGCCTAGAAATTCCTTGCGTGTCTCGGGATTGGATTTGAAGTCCCCGCGCAAGTCTGAGGTGATTGTCGTGCTTTGAGAATCTTCGATGCCTCGGGCGATGACGCAATAATGTTTAGCATTTATATGAACCGCAACATGGTCGGAATCCAAAATCTTCTGCAAACAATCGGCTACCTGTTTGGTAAAACGTTCTTGCACCTGGGGCCGTCGGGCGAAAAATTGAGCAATTCGGTTCAATTTGGAAAGTCCAATCACCCGATCTTTAGGAATATAAGCAATGGTTGCGACGCCTTCAATGGTCTGGAAATGATGTTCGCAGCAGCTTAAAACTTGGATATTTTGCACCACGATCATTTGATCGTATTTCATTTTATTTTCGATTGCCGTAATCTTTGGAAAATTTTTAATGTTTAATCCTGAAAACAATTCTTTGACCCACATTTTGGCGACCCGACGGGGCGTTTCAATCAAAGAATCGTCGCTTAAATCCAATCCCAAGGTTTCCATAATTTTATGGATGTGCACTTCGATGGTGTCAATTTTTTGCTGGTCCGTTAAATTATTTTCTACAATAGGGGTTGCAACGACTTCGCTTAAAAGCTCTTCGATTTGCTGTTTCGAGGCCCACTCAATATTTTCAATTTCCATAACCCTTATTTAATAGATAATCCCCTGAATATCCATCTTTATGAAAGCAAATAACGATTTTTCCACTTTTGTGCGATTCTTTTGGCAGCCCCTCGACCGGAACGCAATGCTCCCTCCATGGTGCCGTGAAAAATGTTCGTAAATTCCCCTGCGATTTCAAAGTTTTGATTCTCTTGGGTCAGGCCCTCTTTGGAAAAAAACAGACTATACGTCGATGGCGGGAAATAGGACTGCGCACCCTCGATCATGGAAAGTTTGGTCCAATTGACATGGGCCCAGTTGCGATCGAAATTTTTGCTAAAACGAGGATCCACGGTATTCAAAGCTTGGACTATTTCTTCCGCCGAATTGAACTGCGCACTTCTGCCAGGTTTGAAATAGCTTAAAATAGAATTTTTTCCGGTCGGACTTTCAATCAGTTGCAAAGAATTTAAAGGCGATTGAGCACTGTCGATATAAAGAGATTGATTGAACAAAGCAGGCTCGGATCCTGCGGCTTTCCAGAAAGAATTTTTAAAGCCCAATGCTCCCTTTTCCGCTGGGCTTAGATCCACTTTTTCCATAAAATTTTTCTGTTCTGCCGTTAAGGGTAAACTTTTCCAACCGCGAATTTTGCGAATCTGGCGAATGGGCAGTGCTAAAATTAAATAATCAGTGTGGATCAATTCTTCGCCCTGTGGGCCGTCAAACCATAGTTCCCAACTGCGATTGACCATGCGCATTTCCACCAATTTCGTTCGGGTGCGAATCATATATTCTGACAATGCACTTCGCGTTTTGTCGTAAAGAGTTTTAACCAACAATTCATTGCCATATTTAATTCGATAAACTGTGCTGCGGTTTTTTTCGAATTCCAAGCTCATCAAAACCTGTAGGGCTGAAATTTGATCTGCACTAACGCCAAACTCAAACAGAAAACTTTGTTTCCAGATTTGTTGCGCCGTTGGATTTAACTTACTCAGGGAGTTTTGAATAAGGTCCTGCAATGACAGCTGGTCGATTTTTTGGATTTTTGCAAAGACTTCTTCTGAAACAGAATCCATATTCGTTTTCTTGAAATCCAAGCCCGCGAATAAATCCAGACGCATCCGATACAGCCCCTGCGACAACTGTTCCCAATCTGACTTAAAAACATCTGGTGAAATAAAATTTCCCAGTTCTGATTTTTTTTCTACCCAAAAACGCGAACTTCGCGCAGAAAAATTACGGTCGAAACTTTCAACTTTAAGTTCAAACTCATTGGCCAATTCTTGAACACTGGTATGTTCTGCAGAAATCCATTCAGCACCAAGTTCCACTGGTGGGCCGTCGACTCCGAATGGGCTTTGCGTATAAATGCGGCCACCCATTCGGGCGCTTCCTTCAAAAAGGCGATAAGGGATTTGATTTTTTTTTAATTCGTAAACCGCACTTAGTCCCGCAAGCCCTCCGCCAACGATCACAACTTCTTTCTCATACAGACCCGTATCTCGTTGGAAAATTCGGTCCAAGTGACTGCAGGAACTTAACAGCAGTCCAGAACCCGAAAGAGCTGACGCTTTTAAAAAATTACGGCGGGAAATTTTGCGGCTCGACATCTTCTTAATAACTTAGACATAAAATCTGCGAAAAACCAACTGGTGATTTTCTTGCTAGCCTCGTGCTAGATATAATTATGCGCGAACTTTTAAGGATTTTATTTTTCTCCGGCTTGAAAGCGCGATTGATGATTTTATTGGTGTCTTTGACCGCAGCACTGTTTGGGATCCTTTCACCTTTTGTGCAAAAAGAATTTCTGGAATTCCTACTAAAACCTCAAAATGTGTTTGTTCATGAAAGCCGTTGGTTTAGCTCGCCGTGGCTTGCTTTAGTTTTGTCTTTTTTTAGTCTTTGGGCCTCGCAGATTCTTTACCAATGGACTCTTTTCTTGGGGCAAAGCGAAGCCAATATTGCTCAACATAAAATTGCTGATCGACTTTATCAGAAGGTTCTAAGCCTGACCGGAGAAACTTTAAACCGCACCCCGATTGGGGAAGTTGTGTCCCTTTATGCCACAGATGTTTCCGGCGTTACTATTCTTTTAGAACAAACCATTCCCATGGGCGCAACGACATTGATCCCCCTATTTCTTGCACCTTTAGTGGTTCGCCAATACTTGGGCGTCCCACTTGTTTTGACCTATTTTGTTTTGGGAATGGTGATTTTGATCAATTTGATTTTAGCTCGGCGGCAAGCTTATTTTTTTTCAGTTTTTAAAAGATTAGCAGGACAACGGGTTGGCCTGGTCAATGAATGGATTCAAAATATTCGTGCCTTAAGAATTTTAAGTTGGGTGCCCGCCTTTGAAGATAAAATTATTGCAAAACGCATTCTAGAAACCGACAACCGTGTGCGTATGGTTACCAATGGACAAATTATGAATGCCGTTTCAACTTCGATTAATTTTATTTTAAATATCATTGTACTTTCATTTTTGATTTTTTATTCCAAAACAAAATTAGCTCCGGCTGATATTTTTGTGCTGCTGTGGGTTCTAGGGGTGTTTTTAACCAGACCCTTTCGCCAGATGCCCTGGTTCTTTACCTTTTTTTTCGACGGGTGGAGCTCGCTGGTCAGATTGCGCGATTTTTTCAAACTTTTCTCCCGCGATACTCAGATTCTGCACACCAGTCAAAAACCCGACAGCCAATGGGCCATTGATGTTCAGGGATTAGAACTGCAAATTGCAGAAAACAAAATTTTACAGAACATTGATTTACAAATTAAAAAAGGCGAATTTGTCGCCATCGTGGGCGAAGTCGGCAGCGGCAAATCCATTTTATTTCAATCTCTGTTGTTTGAAACCGGAGCGGTCTTTCAAAATTATAACTTAAATGGCAAAGCCCTGAACAACAACAGCGCTAAAGCGGCAAGACAAGAACTGAATTATTTGCCTCAAGAAAGTTTTCTCATCAGTGCAACCCTAAGGGACAATATCGTTTTTGATTACGACAGCACGACTTCGGCGGATCAAGAACTAGAAGGTCAGTTGAAACTTTCGCAATTCGAACATTCAGAAGAACGCTTATGGGATGGACTCAACACGCGAATCGGCGAACGCGGGGTCAATCTTTCTGGGGGGCAAAAACAGCGCGTGCAATTGGCCAGACTTTTAAATAAAAATAAAAAGATTTTTCTAATGGATGATTGTTTAAGCGCATTAGATCCCAATACAGAAGAAAGTTTAATTCGCGATGTCTTGTGCGGAACTTTAAAAAATACCACTCGGGTCTTGATCACCCACCGCTGGACTATTTTACCCAAGGTCGACCGAGTTTTATTTCTACTGAATGGAAAAATTCATGGGTCAGGCACCTATGAAGATCTTTTACAACGCGATGAGGTTTTTAAAACCTGGGTTGAACGATCATGGAAAAAATAAATACCAATGCTTACAGCAAATCCACTTTTACTTTGCTGTATTGGACCTATAAGCCCTTTTTGAAAAGAATTTATTTACTATTCACAGTTGGCCTTATCGGCCGAGCTTGTCTATTGGGAAATACCAATCTGATTGGTTACTGGGTGGATTCACTTTGCAAAGCCCCCAGTGTGTGCAAGGCAGGACCCAAAATTTTTCACAACTGGGAACACCGAGATTATTTGTTTGCTCTAATGGTTATGGCCTTAGTGGGATTTATTTGTTTGCTTTTATTTCGCACTTTTTTTTCTAGAACTTCGGCCCAGGCCATATCTAGAATGTATGACGAAGCGACTTGGCGGGTTTCACGGGCACCATTGCATTTCTTTGATTCACAACCTGTCGGCCGCATAGTAACAAGATTTGCCAGTGATTACGGAAATGTTTTTCGATTTTTCGGCGGGCCCCTTGCCGAATTTATTTCTTTGCTGATTGATTTAATTTTAATTGTGGCATTGCTAACTTTGGCCAGTCCTTTTTATTTATTAGCTTTTGCTATTTTAGCCATTTTTTATGGTGTCGTTTTTCAAAGACATCGATTGAAACTGCGCGAATTGCGCCGGGACCTTTCCGCGCGCAGATCCCCGTCCATTGCACATTTTTCGGAAACCGCACAGGGCGTGGTTTCGATTCGGTCGCAGTTGAAAGAAAAATCTTTTTTAAACCGGTTTTTACATTTGGATAAAATCTATCAGGATCAAAAAATCAAAACACAAAAAGGATTTTTTCATTTTTCTTTTGAAATGAGTTTTATTTCTTCGCTGTTGCTCTTTTTTGTCGGTGGTCTTTCTTATTTCTTGGTGCAAAAAAATTGGGTCAGTGTTGGTTCGGTCGGGGTTGCTTTTACACTGATTACAATGTCGTCCAATACCGTGCAGATGTTTTTCGAATGGCTGACGCAAATCGAAGAATCCCTGATTGGCGTGGAACGCATTGATAAATATGTCCGCACGCCCATTGAATCCGGCGTACAACTGCCTGCAAAAGCCCAATTTATGATAGATCCCGCCTCTGATACTAGATGGACAAAACCTTTAGTTCCTTGGTCGAACAAAAAATCAATTTCGGTCGAACTTAAAAATATTTCCTTTCGCTATGGGGAAGATTTGCCTTGGGTTTTGCAGGATCTTTCGATCCACATCGCAGCCGGAGAAAAAATTGGGATTATTGGCCGCACCGGCTGTGGAAAATCCTCATTGATTCAGATTTTATTTCAGCTGTATCCCTTTCAAAAAGGCGAACTATTATTTGACGGAAAACCAGCCCCGGATTTGGAAGAAACCAGGAAAAATCTGTCGTTTTTATCCCAAGATCCCAATTTATTTACCGGGACTTTGCGTTCTAATTTGGATTTGTGTGAAAATTTCGCGGATTTAGAAATTTGGAATGCCTTAGAAAAAATTGGTTTAAAAGAATGGGTCGAAGCCCAACCAGACGCACTGTTGATGCCCATTCAGGAACGGGGCCGCAATTTATCTATGGGGGAAAGACAGTTGATCTGTCTGGCCCGATTGCTGCTGCAGGATTCCCCCTTGTTGCTGATGGATGAGGCCACCAGCAGTGTGGACCCGACTTCGGAAAAAATCCTAATGGATGGATTGGAAAAATATTTTCAAGGGCGAACTCAGATTATTGTTGCTCATCGACTGACTACTTTGCGAAATTGCGATCGAATTCTGTGGTTGGATCATGGAAAAGTTTTTCGCGAGGGCAATTACCAAACTATCACCGAAGAAGTCAGGTCTGGGCACAAAGAATTTATTTGATTCATCCCCTTTCCATCAGTAGGTTCGAAATATAGTTTTCATTCTGGGGAAAGGTTCAATATGGAAAATAATGATAACCAAAACCCCTCGCCTGCCAATGCTGCAGAAATGGATTTGCTGTATCTTGCCGGCAGTTGGCCATCACTGACCACACCCGAACGCAAAGAAAAATTCCAAAAATTAAATCGGACTGATGCCGAAGAAGTTTTTTTAAGTTTAACTGCCCATGATCAAGCCGAATTAATTATCGAAGCTTCGGTTTTGGAAAAAAGATCTTGGGTGCGACTATTGGCGCCTGATGACGTTGCCGATTTGATCCAAGAAATGGGCATGGACTTCAAAGAAGAAATTTTATCTTTGCTGGATCCTCAAACTCGCCGAGAAGTCACCGCATTGCTTGCCTATGCAGAAGACAATGCTGGCGGTCTGATGAGTTCGCGTTATGTGCGTTTGCGCCCCGAGATGTCAGCCGACGAAGCCATTAGTTATTTGCGCATTCAATCTAAAACTCAGGTTGAAACTATTTATTATTGTTATGTCATCGAACAAGATCAAACTTTATTAGGTGTCACTTCGTTTAGGGAACTTTTCGCATCGCCTCCATCCAGAAAAGTTTCTGAAATTATGCATACAGATATTATTAAAGTTCCGGTTAATTTAGATCAGGAACAGATTGCTAAAATATTCCAGAACCAAAGTTTATGGGCGCTGCCAGTGGTGGATGAACAAAATCGCATTCAAGGGATTGTGACCTTGGATGATATTGCCGAAGCCATTCAAGAAGAAGCCACTGAGGATTTCCAGAAAATCGGGGGAACCGAAACCCTGGATGCTCCTTATATGAAAACTCCGATTTTAGAATTGATCAAAAAACGCGCGGGATGGTTGGCCATTTTATTTGTTGGCGAAATGTTTACCGCAACTGCGATGGGGTATTTTCAAGACGAAATTTCCCGCGCAGTAGTTTTAGCCTTATTTATTCCGCTGATTATTTCTTCGGGTGGAAACAGCGGATCGCAAGCAACCACCTTGATTATCCGCGCGATGGCTCTGGGTGAAATCCGTTTGCGTGACTGGTGGCGGGTCATGGTACGAGAAATTTTTATGGGATTTTGCTTAGGTGGAATTTTAGGAAGTATCGGATTGCTGCGGATTATGTTGTGGCCATCCCGAGTGGCGCTGTATGGACCGCACTATGCATTGATCGCCTTGACGGTATTTTTCAGTGTAACCGGAGTAGTGCTGTGGGGAAGTGTTTCAGGCGCGATGCTACCGTTTTTATTGAAAAGATTAAGGTTCGATCCAGCCTCGGCTTCGGCACCATTTGTTGCGACACTGGTGGATGTTACGGGGCTTGTGATTTATTTTACGGTGGCGAGTATTATTTTGACTGGGGTATTACTATAATTTTTTTTTTGAGCTGATTTTGGGGGAACCTCCGAGGTCGGAGGGCCGAGCTCTGTTTCTCGGTGCCAGAGTTCGGTTTTCGGTTTTCTGAGACTGTCCGCAGTTGTCAGAGACTGCGGATCAGACAGAAAAGGCTGGAGCCTAGTTGGTCGATTTGCTGATTTAGATTTTGGATGTTTAGAATTTCC
>JBBQHD010000087.1:0-11667 GCA_038323665.1 Bdellovibrionales bacterium | reverse complement strand
TGTTTAAATCAAAAGGGGGAAATCGTGAAATTAATTTTGACGATGAGTTTGTTTTTTTCGGCGGCGGTTCAAGCAACCATTTTGCCACCGAACGATTTATGGAAACAGGATTCGCTGCAAATAACGGCCAATCTTGACGAAGCAAAATTCAATGCCATTATCGACAGCGTAGCCAAAGTCTACGAACCTGTTGTGGCCGCACTTGGCGGCACTTTAGTGGTGGAACGAAAGTGGACTGATCCAACTGTGAATGCTTACGCTGATCAGATGGGAACCACTTGGTCTGTTGCGATGTTTGGGGGACTAGCACGCAGACAAGAAGTGACCGAAGACGGATTTGCATTAGTTGTTTGTCACGAATTAGGACATCATTTGGCTGGTTATCCATTTTACTACGGCGATGATTGGGCTGCCAGCGAAGGCCAAGCCGATTTATTTGCAACACAAGTTTGCGGACGCAAAATTTGGTCTGCTGATAAAGAGCAAAATGCAACTTACCGCGCCAGCGTAAATCCTTATGTAAAAGCTAAGTGCGACACAGCATGGACAACTGTTGACGATCAGAACTTATGTTATCGCATGTCGAATGCATCGCAGTCCTTGGCGAATCTTTTGGCCGCACTAGCTGGCCCGTTGGTGCCAAAACCTGAAACTCCAGACGTAAAAGTTGTGACCAGAACTCAAGAAGGTCATCCCGCTGCACAGTGCCGACTGGATACTTATCTTGCAGGATCTTTCTGCGGAAAAGCTTACGACGAAAAAGTAATTCCAGGAAAATCTTTGGGCATGAGCAACAATAATTCTGCCGATGCTGAAAAAGAATCCATGAACTATTCTTGTTACCTGGCTGCCGGTTTCCAAATTGGTTACAGACCCAATTGCTGGTTTAAACCTTTGCTGACTGCTCCGAAATTTTCTAGCAACGAATATTAATAAAATTCGTAAAGCTTAAATTAAAAAACCCAGCGAAATGCTGGGTTTTTTTTGCCTAATGCCTGACTAAACTATGTGAATATTTAAAACCTACTTGGTGTCTTTTCTTTCGTTTAAAGTGCAAATGACATTTGCTTCGGCTTGAACTTTGCTATCACTAACAAATCGCGCCAGACCGGAGAATTTGTTCAGACTAAGTCTTTTATTTCCTTTGGCAACCAAGGTAAACAAAAAATCGCCCGATTCATCGGGACCATCTTTGAAAGAAATGTTTAAACTTGCTGGTTTAGTTAATACTAATTCCGCAGTTGTTGTATGCTTGAGCAAAGTGGAACGGTTTTCTTCTAAAAGCAAAGATCCAACATCACTTTTCCAAACAATGCTTTCTACTCGGACCGAATTGCTTTTCATTGCACCCGTTTTTCGAATAAATGTGCCGCTTACTTTCAAAGCGCCAGCGTCGCCTAAACAGGAAAATAAACCTTCTGCGAAACTGAAACTTCCCAACAGTGTTAATGCCAAAACCATCAATAACTTCATAAATCCTCCTAAAGATTATAGAAAATTAAACAAATGCAATTTAACCTAATTTTAAACAGACTTCTATACTATTGTAATTTTTCTGCGGTGTATTTCCAAAATTTAGGGAAAACCCATATACAGGCAATACAACCTACTACGCATAAAATTCCACCGGATAAAATTGACAAAAAATTCGACGAATACGATGCCACAAAACCCGCGCGGGCATTGCCGATTAAGGGCCCCGTCATATACGACAACATTTCAACCGCAGCCAACCGCCCACGATAATTTTTGGGAATGGTGCTGTTCCAAATCGTCGAACGATACAAAGCGCTGATGGAATCAAAACCCCCTGCCAAAGCTAAAAATACGCAGGCCCAAATTAAATTTGGGGCGAAAGCCAAACCCACAATCGCCACACCCCAGGCCGTGGCCGATAAAATCACGCCAACGCCGTGGCGTTTCAACCTGTGAGCCCATCCGCTGAATAAGGAAAAGAACAAAGTCCCAATTGGCATTGCGGAAAATAACCAGCCCGCAGCTTTGGCCCCGCCCCAGCTTTGTGATAAGGACGGAAACAGCGCGATCGGCATAGCAAAAATCATCGCAGTAATATCCACCAAATAAGTGCCGACTAGTTCTGGCCTGCTGACGGCGTATTTTAATCCTTCTTACATACTGCCCAGATTGGCTTTGCCTTTGTTTTCACTTTCGGGAATATTTTTCATCCAATAAATCATAAAAAACGAAAATAAAAAGGTCAGAAAATCCAAAACATAGGCCCAGGAAATTCCGTAACTTGCAATCACAACACCCGCAATGGCAGGACCTAAAATTGCACACAGGGCATATCGCAAAGACCCAAGGGCTGCGATGGCTGGGAAATCTTCCTTATCCACAATCAGCGGAGTCAGTGCTTCCATCGCAGGCCGATGAAATCCCAAAATGCTGCTGGATAGGCCCGCAATAACAAAAATCAAAATTAAACTCGGATTTGTTTGAACGGAATTCAACCACATCAACACCATACAAAATGCCAACAAAACTTCGCTGTATAATAAAAGCTTTCGACGGTTCATAGAATCCGCCAATGCACCACCGTAAAGACTGGTTAAAATCAATGGAACTAGTTGCACGGTTCCCAAAAGTCCTACGATAAAAGACGATTGGGTCATTTGAAAAATTTGATAGGGCAAGGCCACATAAGTGATCATGCTGCCCAAAAAGGAAACGGCTTGGCCCAAATACAGCAGCCGGTAATTTTTATTTTTTAGAAAAGGACGGATATTGATCAGCATTAGTCTAACGTGCCCATTTACGAACAAGGCTTAAGGAAACTATTTTTCCTAAGCTGGTATTAACAGGATCGCCAAAAATAGCTTGATCCGCATAGCTTATTGAACTGGCCCAAGTGTTGGACCAAAGATAACTGTAGTTCACCGTTGCTGTTGCAAATCTTTGCACCGAACTTGTATTGCTGCCGGAAATTTCATTTTCAATTCTGATGGGATCTTCGTAGTTCCAAGTAATGGCAGCACCTATGCGTGCAGACTTACTGTTCCAACCACCGCCAATGCTGTAACTGCCGCCCCAACCTGGTTTGACGACCGAGGTCCCTTGCGAATTGGAAAATTTATTTTGCAAAGACTTATGCACTTCGAAAACCGTCAGCACATCCCAGGCTGAAAAATTCTTAGTCCAAATATTTCCCAAACCCAAAGTCCAAAATCCGCGCCCCGTCGTATCGGGTGTGCTGATATTGTCGGATTGATAAATGGATTTTCCAGTAGGAGCTGTCAATTGCAGAAAAGCAATGCCCTTGGGCAACCAATTGTATTCCCATTCGGGCAAATATTCATAAGCCAAATCACCGGAAACATCACCCAAACCCGAAGACTGCTGTCGTTGACCAGCATTATCCACAGATTTTTGCACAGCAGGAATGACTATTCCAGTCTGCCATCGATCGGAAAAAATCTTTGCGGCTTCTAGTTTCAAAGTTTCATCGATTTCAGTCGCTGGTTTTTTTCGCCATTGTCCTGCCGCCGTTACTTCGGTATCGACTTGATTATAAAAATAAGACGAAGAAAATTGTGTCGCATCGTCCGAGGTAATTACCGAGGGAACGGCGGAACTTCCGCCACAACATGCCGCCGCCCACAATTTTGCTGCGAAGAAAAATACAAAACTAAATACTAATTTTTTCAATGACTTGATCCTTCAGCTGATCGGCTTCTCGCAGTTGAATTTTAATTTCCCAATCCCCAGGCATAGTAAAGATCACAGAGTTCAATCGGAAAATCCCTGTTTCAATCCGTTCTATTTTTAAAATGCTCGCAGGATGATTCATCTCTGGCATATCCATAAAAACACTGACTGCAAAACCTGGATCTACTTTTTTAAATCCATTTTGTTCTGCTTGCAAAAAATTTAAAGTAAATGCATTGATTTTATCTTCGCGAGGCACCGCATCCCAAACAATTTCTGCACACAGCCCCGAAGCGAACTTCAACGCGCAGCTGACCGGTTTTTGTCCGACATTAATTTGTGAATCATCGGGTGGCGGAACATAGTTTGGTCGCGCGCATGCTTGCATCAGCAAAGCCAATAATAAAAATACCTTTACCGAGAAATCATGCATCCTAAGGTCCTTCCGCTTTTGACCTTGATATCACGACCAGCCGAAAAGTCATTCAAAGCTTCGCGCAAATACAAATGCTCGGCCTGACTGGCTTGGCTGCTGGAGGTTACTCCTCCGGAATAAAGTATTTCACCACGAGCATTCATTAAAAAAGCATGCGGCGTTTTCAAAGCTTTAAACTGATTGGCATATTTAGCCTTTTCGTCGCGCACTACTGGAAAGGCAAAGCCAGTTTCAGAAAAATATTTTTTCGCGACATCCACATCCTCGTCCATATTCGAATTAATCGCCACGAACTTAATTTTTTTAAAATCTTGGGAAAGTTTTTTAATTTCATCTGTATGGCTTTGCGAACAGGGACAATGCGAAGACAAAAAAATCACCGCAGATCCTGTAAAATCTTTTTCCTGTAAATCAATGCTGATATTTTTTCCTGAAACCAAATCTTTGCCTTGAATTGTTTGAGGAACTTCAAAAGCAAACGTAATTTGCGAAAAAATCAACAATAGAACCATATATTTTTTCATATTTTCCCTAATGCTAAGGAAACAAATTACTACAGCTTGTCTGAATCTGTCGACGATGAATTTTTCTATCCAACTTGCCGCCAGCGACCAAGCGAACGCTAGAGATTTGTCCTTTGGCAAGGGCCATTCCTGCGTCTAAGGACACCACCGCAGTGCCATGCAATGCGTGTTTAAGCATATCTTTGTCATCCGTAAATGAATGCCCGCGAAAAATTCGCACAATATTAAACTTAGCAAAAATGGATCTTAGAAAACTGCGAACACTTTCTAGGTTTTCTCTGGTAACAGGTGAAAAAATACTGGTTTTAAACGGGCCGTATTTCCCCAGCAGCGCTTTCACCACTTCAGAAACTGTTTCTACCCCTGTCAAAGCATCGCCCATCCATTGCCAAATTAAATTATTTATTTCCTGCAGACTATGAATCAAAAACTGCGGACTTGGCCCAGCGTGGACAAACAAAGAATCCCCGATGATGACAGCAGTTGGTCTGCGCAGCATCCAGCTTTTGTATTTTAAGTCTGGATCATGAAGTGCTCGCCAGAATGGATTTACGTAAGGACTTAAATTTTTTCCCACACCGTAAAAATCCTGCCAATCAGTTAGTTGCACAAATTCTAAATTTCCTTTGAATACATGGATATCATGATTTCCTAAAACTGAAATAACATGGTCACCGCAGGCCCCGGCCTGTTCTTCCAAACGAATGGCTAAATCCATTACTTTTCTAGACTGAGCCCCTTTGTGTATCAGATCGCCATTGATAACAAAAAAGCGCTTGCCAGTTTGCTCTCGATTTTTGGGTTTAATCCAGTTCAACTCCGCATCGATATATTTACGGTCCTGCAGAATCAAAATCAAATCATCAAAATTTCCGTGCACATCACTGACTGCTAAAACTTCATCGCCGGGAAATAAATCATACCGAGATTGCTGCGCCCATAATTTGAACGAGAAAATCGACAGCAAGATAAAAATGATTTTCAACAAATTCCCCCTCAGGAGATTTGTTCGTCGCACAATGGCCTGGTCTAGGCAACACAAAGGTGAATCCTTTCGTCAACAACGGGCGGCATTCCCTGTGCATCAGAACAGACAAACAAAAAATAAATTTTTATGTCGTGGACAAAGCCAAGGCTTAAATACCAATATGAGGGCTAATCAGGAGGGTCGTTAAAATGAAAATTCCTTTTGTTGATCTAAAAACTCAGTATCAAGCCTTGAAACCAGATATTTTAAAACGCATCGAAGCCGTTTTAGAACATGGTGGTTTTATCAACGGACCAGAAGTGGCCGAATTAGAAACAAAACTAGCGGAATTTACCGGCGCAAAATATGCGCTGACTTGCGCAAGTGGAACGGACGCTCTGACCATTCCCATGATGGCCTTGGGAATTAAACCAGGCGACGAGGTTATCACCACTGCCTTTTCTTTTATTGCGACCGCTGAAACCATTATTTTAGCCGGAGCAACTCCTGTTTTTATTGATATCGAAAAAGACACCTTCAATATGGATGTTCGTCAGATTGAAAAAATGATCACACCAAAAACCAAAGCCATTGCGCCAGTGTCTTTGTATGGACAAGTTGGCGATATGCAAGAAATCAACGAGATCGCAGCCAAACACAATCTGTGGGTGATCGAAGATGCTGCACAATCTTTTGGTGCTCGTTATAAAAATCAACGCAGCTGTCACACCAGCCTTGTCGGAGGAACCAGCTTTTTCCCCGCAAAACCTTTGGGATGTTATGGGGACGGTGGCGCGATTTTCACCGATGATGAAAAACTTTTTAAGGTGATGAAAGAAGTGCGCGAACATGGCTCGGAAAGTCGTTATCATCATACTCGCTTGGGAATGAATGGCCGACTGGACACTTTACAGTGTGCGATTTTACTTTCAAAACTGACGCGCTATGAATGGGAAATCACACAAAGACAAAAAATTGCGGCTAAATACAACGCCGCTTTCTCGCAAATTAAACAAGATGGGTTTAGCATTCCTGTGGTGCGCAAGGACCGTGACAGTGTTTGGGCTCAATACACTTTGGCGCTGGATAACCGCGCAGTTTTTCAGAAAAAATTAACGGATTTGGGCATTCCAACTTCGGTGCATTATCCCCGTACCATGCCCGATCAACCTTGGTATGAAGGAAAATTTAAAACCGGCGATATAAAAGTTGCGCGCTGGGCTGCGGATCATGTTATCAGCCTGCCAATGTCGGCTGATCTTAGTGATTCTGCGCAAGATCAAATCATTGATGCAGTTTTAAAATCTTTGGGTTAAGAATTATTGCATGACAGAATTCAAAGCACTAAAAAATCCGGTCGAACTTATTTCGGGAAAAGAAAAATATGTTTGGGGCGACCTGAATCAATGGGTTCTTTTCGCTGGTCCTGATATTGTCGAAGACGAGGGTTTGGTTTTAGAAACCGCCCAAGAAATTCAGCGGGTAACGAAAGCCCTGGGGATTCCTTGGATTATGAAGTGTTCCTTTGATAAGGCCAACCGACAAAGTTTGGGCAGTTACCGTGGCCCCGGCGTCAACGAAGCTTTGAAAATCCTTAGTAAAATTAAATCCAAATTAAATTGCTGTTTACTGAGCGATGTTCACGAAACCACACAGATTCCTGCTGTTGCAGAAATCATCGATGTATTGCAAATCCCAGCATTTTTATCGCGACAAACCGACCTTTTGGTTGCAGCAGCCAAAACGGGAAAAGTTTTGCACATAAAAAAAGGCCAATTTTTAGCACCTTGGGATATGAAGGCCATTGTGCGCAAGGCCGTTGATTCCGGAAATTCAAAATTACTTTTATGCGAACGCGGAACCACTTTTGGATACAATCGTTTGATCAACGATATGACCGCCCTAGTGGAAATGCGCAATTTGGGTTTTCCCGTAATTATGGACGCCACCCATTCGACTCAGTTGCCTGGTGCCACCGGCGAAAGCAGCGGCGGAAGATCCGAAATGATTTTCCCCTTGGCCCGTGCAGCTATGGCCATCGGAGTCGATGGCGTTTTCCTGGAAGCACATCCCCGCCCCGAAGAAGCTTTGTGTGATGGCCCGACTTCGTTAAATTTAAAAAATTTAGAAATTCTGTTAAAACAATTACAACAACTTTGGAATTTTCATAAACAATGAAGTATTTAAAGATCGTTTTTGCAGTGGGGATTTTGTATTGGCTGATTCACAGTGGAATGTGGGATTTGCAGGCGCAAAAAAATATTTTCTTAACCTCGTGGGCTCCGCTGGGATTTTTATTGGTTGGCTGCAATTTATTTTTTGCGTCTGAACGCTGGCGATTTATTTTGGTCAGCAAGGGAATTGCTTTAACTAGACTCGAGTCATTGAAATTAACTTTAATTGGAATTTTTTTTAATTATGCCCTTCCTTCGGGTGTCGGCGGCGACGTCGTTAAGGCTGTGTTACTTAAATTTGATCATCCGCACATCAGCAAGCCCGCGGTTTTTTCTTCCGTTTTTTTTGATCGCATCATTGGTTTATTCACTATGGCGGGGATGGCCTGTTTGTCGGTAGGTATTTACCACGAGGATTTCCGCCAACATGCCGAAAGCAGCCCAATACTGAAAACTTTAATTTTTTCTTTATTCGGCGTTTTTACTGCTTTTTGCATGGGACTGATTGCTGTTTATCATTTTCCCAAACTCATTAAAACCCTGACCGTGCGTTTTCACTTTCTGGCCGAATTCGCCCAGCCTCCTCGCGGTGCTTTTATTTCTTCCGTTACTGCCAGCTTTATTGCGCAAGTGATTTGCATCGTATTTCTAGTAGGGGCCGGTCGCGCGGCTGGCTATACGGAAGTTCCCTACAATATATTTTTAATTGTGGCGCCACTTGGGTTTATTGCAACTGCACTGCCCATTTCCCCTGCGGGAGTCGGCGTCGGGCAAGCAGCCTTCTTGTTTTTATTTGATTCTTTCTTGGGTCACAAAACTTCTTTGGGACCCTTGATCATCACCACTTTGCAATTAATCACTTTGGCTTATGGCTTGATTGGCGCAGGCCTATTTGTCAGCCGAAAACGCAAGCCCAAAATAGTGGCCCAAACCCAAAGTTGACAGACCCCCACCCGATCCCTCCAAATAGGGATTGAGATAAAAACTATACCCCCTACGCAAAGAGGTAAACGACCATGACCGTGCTTCTTAAACAGCTTTTCAATTTAATAAAAGCACTCAATTCTGAAACTGGAAATTATCAACTGGCGGCAGGAATGAGCTTCGGAATCCTGCTGGGGTTTGCACCTTTTTTTTCGCTGCAAACCCTTTTGGTCTTTCTAGTCGTGATTTTTTTTCGAGTGCAGATGGGTGCAGCTTTTCTGTCGGCTTTCTTTTTTAAATTTATCGCCTACCTGGTGGATCCAATTGCTGATTCATTGGGACGTTGGGTTTTAGAAGCGCCATCCATGCGTTCGATTTTTGTATCCCTTTACAATATGCCGATTGTTCCAATGACCCGATTTAACAATAGCATTGTGATGGGTTCATTTATTATTTCCTTAATTTTAGTAGTCCCTTCGTTTTTTATTTTTAATAAATTAATTCTGAAATACCGCGTGGTGGTGGTGGCCAGATTTAAAAACACCAAATTTTGGAAAGCCTTCCAAGCCACCAAACTTTATGGCCTGTATTCTTCTTACCAAAAACTTTACTTATAATTAATTAGAGGACACATCTATGAACACAACAGCACCACAGCCAAAACCAGTTAAGAAAAAAGGCCCCATCCGCCACGAAGTCGTAGTGCCTTTGCTGGTCTTTGTCGTTTTATTCTGGGCCTACTTTCATTTTTTATTCGATCAAAATATGCGCAAGCTGATTGAATGGGGCGGTTACCAAGCCTTGGGAACTGAAGTCAATGTCGGTAAATTTGAAACACATTTTTTTAATGGAACTTTAAAAATCGGCCAAATCGAAATCACCAGTTCGACCGAACCCAAAAATGATTCCATCGCCATTGGCGAAATTCGTTTTGGATTATTATGGGATGCCTTGCTGCGATTGAAATTTGTTATCAACGAAGCCGCCATTGAAAAAATTGAGTTTGCCAAACCTCGTGCTTACCCAGGAAAAGTAAAACCGCCAGAGCCGCCGTCCAACAAGCCCTCGTTTTTTTCCAAAGAAAGCGAAGTCATTAAACAAAAAGCTTTGGATAAATTATCTGCCGATCAGTCTGAAAATATCGTGGGTGATCTGTCTGCATTCCTTAAAACCGGGGACGTGCAAACTCAGATCAATCAGTTAAAGGGAAAATTGCTCAGCGAAAAAATGGCCACAGAGCTAGGCCAGCAGGTTCCGGAATTACAAAAAAAATGGGTGGAAAAACAAAAATCCTTACCCACCAACGAAAAAATCCAAGCTTGGCCCAAACGATTCAATGAAATCAAAACCACCAATTTTCAAAATATTCAGGAAGTGCAAAAATCGGGCGAACAGTTATCGGCTTTGATCAAAGAAATCGATCAAGAAACTAAAAAAGTTCAGGGTCTGCGGGCTGACTTCGATCAAGACATCAAAAATTTGAATGCGAAAGTCGATGCGCTTAAAAACCAAATCGCCATTGATTCCAAAGAAATTCAACAGCATTTGCGTTTGCCCAAGTTGGATGCTCAAGCTTTTTTGAAAAGCGTTTTCATGCAGTATTTGCAACCTTACTTAGGTCAGGTTTTGCAATATCGCAGTTTGGCTGAAAAATATTTACCACCCAATGTTTTAAAAAAGGGCGAAAAAGAACCTGACGTCAGCATGCAACCAAGACCACGCGCCAAGGGCGTCAGCTATGAATTTGGTCGTCAGAATTCTTATCCGATATTTTGGTTAAAACGGGCCACAATTTCTTCGCAAGCCGGCACAACACCCTATTCCGGCAATATCAGTGGGGAAATCACCAATGCGACTTCCAACCAATTGCTGACCCGACAACCAACGATATTGAAATTTGGCGGCAATTTTCCGGCCAATCAGATCAATGGTCTAAAGGCCCTGATCACCATCGACCAACGCCAAGTGGAAAATCTAATTTCATTTAACTTTGGTGTGGGGCAATTCCCGATTGAAGAAAAACAATTATTGAATCAAAAAGATTTCCAGATGAACTTGCAACGCGCCAGCGGAAGTTTAAACGTGGATGGATCATTAAAAGGATTCCGGGATTTAAATCTAAAAGTGACTCAAGATGTGCAAAATTCTTTGTTTGGGATTAAAGCCAATGATTTAAATATCGAAAACTTTTTCAAAAATGTTTTCGCATCCGTGCAAAGATTTAAATTTGAAGCCTCCATTCGTGGAGTCTTGCCAGAAATTAATTTGGATATGACTTCCGATTTAACCTCAATTTTGCAAAAAGGATTCGAACGAGAATTCTCGGCAAAAATTAATGAAATCCGTGCGCAGGTTGAAAAACAATTGCTGGGGAACGTGAATAAGCAAAAAGCCGATATCGAAGGCCAAATTAATTCCACCAAGGCCAAAGCCGATCAAGAAATTGCCAAAATCCAAGGTGAATTGGATAAAAACAAAAAACAGGCTGAAAATAAAACCGACAGTTCTAAAAAAGATTTCGAAAATAAGGCCAAAGGCAAAGTCGAACAAGAAGCAAAAAAAGGCTTGGACGATTTAAAGAAAAAATTGGGTTTCTAGTTAAAACTAGTCCGATTTTGTAATGCCGTTAAGCTCCAAAATGCGAAATTCGGGAAAATTTTTGCCACAAACACGCTTTCTGTCAATTAGTTGATCACTTGATTTAAACCAAATCATATTTACAAGGGTTTGAACGCGGAACGCTTTTCGCAAAGCCTTTATCTTGGAAAAGAATAAAAACTCTAAGAAAAGGAAGCTTTTATGAAAAAAATTGGAATGATCCTAAGTATGACTTTGTTGGCTGGCGGTATTTCTGCACTAGCCTGCAATCCGAACGAAGATAACAGCTGCTCTACAACAACTCGCAGCGCTTGCCACGATGGCGGCGATGCCAGCTGCGAAATTTCCGATTCGACACGGGCTTTGATCGAAAAATCG
>JBBQHD010000086.1:0-11724 GCA_038323665.1 Bdellovibrionales bacterium | reverse complement strand
ACTTGGGAAAAAGCTTCTTTTATATGTTCTAAATCCTCTTCAGCATGCAACTTAAGAAAAATAGATGCTTTAGGTCCGTGGGCTTTTTGAACTTTTTCCAACATTTTAGCACCGAATTTGGCAGCTAAATTTTCTAGGGCCAAGATATATCCAAAAAACGAAGCAGAACCTTTATGTTGAATCCAATAATACTGAACTTGATACATTGCCTGAGATTGGTAAATGGTCGGCAGATCTGCCAAGGTGTATCCCAAAGCCTTAATATCAGAAATCGCAATCTTATCGTGACCTCGTTCTTCTTTGGCATGATCGATAAAACGCGAGTGCAGTGCTGGACGATCTATACCTACATACGCTCCTGCTAAGGCTATCAACCGCGTTGAATGATTAACCATATAATAGGTTTGTGCCAACCACATAGCATAAGCAAATTTATCCTCCCAGGGAAAATTTAAAATGATATCGGCGGTTTGATTCACTTCTGTTTCAGCGGCATGTTTTAAATCAATCATTAATCCTCCTTGATTAAATATTTATGTTTATGCGGAAATTTCTTGTGAGAAGTCGGGTTTTGCAAAGGTCAATTGGGTTTCATCGATACGATTTTCCCAAAGCAGCTGAACGGTTCTTTGCACTTGGAAATCTGGATTTTTCTTAACGTTGTTGGCAGGGCAAACCATAAAAGAGCAATTATTCCCGAATTTATCTATTTTTTCTTGAACAGTAATGAATCCGACTTTGTGCGTGCTTTGATCGACTTTTACAACTGTGCGGGCAGTCCCAATTCCTGCATGGTATGAAGTAGACTGCATAATTTTAAGTCCCAAGCTGATCAAAGTTTCAGAAAGACTAAATCCAACTTTTGATTTTCGAAAGTCAGGGTGAACCAGAAGGAACTCAAGGCTCATCAGCTTTGTGAAATTATTTTCTGTTAAAAAACTCCAGGATGAATCGGATAAATCCTTAAAATAGCTGCATTGTCTAACCGAAGTAGTCTTTAAATTTAAGAATCTATAAAAATGACATCCAATCACTTTTCCATCGGAAACGATGCCTGTGCATAAGTCTGTATCTAAAATACTATCGGCATGGGCTTGGCCGTTAAGAACAGGATCAAAAATATCTTCCCATAAATCATAAATTTCGTTGTATAGATGAAGGTAGTTATCAGAATGCGGCATTCGTGAAGAAAGTATGAAATACTTAAAATTCATTGCCAAAATCCTTCCTATTTTTTGTGTATAAATGTATTTAGTTTATATTGATACAAAAGATCTTTTCATGTTTTAAATATTATTGGCTAGATAAGACATCAATATCTCGACCTTGGTCAGTTAACGTTTGAAATTTTTAGGCCGCGATTTCTAATGCGGGAATTGGGCGCTTTTGATCAGCGGTACGGCGCAGAAGCAGATGTCCCCAGGCAAGCCCTGCTCCGAAAACCGAGACTAAAACACGATCGTGCAAGCGCAGCTTTTGATCTTGCAAGGTTTGCGACAAAGTTGCGCCCCAGCCGGCCGAGCTGGTGTTCCCGAATAGATCAACATTGTATAGATGTTGGTTGCTTTGAATACTTAGGCTTTTGCAAATGTTTTTAAGCATCACTAAATTTGCTTGATGCCCAATAAAGTAATTTATTTCAGGAAAATTTAATTTATTTTTATTCACAAAAGATTTAATTTTCTCTGGCATAACTTCAGTTGCAAAGCGAAAAACTTCTTTGCCGTCTTGACAGAAAACCCCTCGCGGACTTGCAGGTTGATGAGAATTTTCCAAAGCTTCATTTAACATTAAGTAAGGCCTGGCTGATGCGCTGGTCGAGTGGATGAGCATTGAACCTTTGCCACCTAATTCACAGTCCTCAACCTCGATCAAACCATGTTCCGAAGAAATCACCATTGCGACGGAGGCATCGCCGAACAAAACTGCTGCGCGGCGATCTGAGTAATCAACCTGAGTTGTAAAAGGTTCTCCGCAAACCAATAAAATATTTTTGTAATGTCCTAATTGCAAAAACCCCCTGGCCGTTTCAATGGCAAAGACAAGTGTCGGGCAGCCGTTTTTCAAATGGAAGGCGGGTTTCCCCATCGAATAGTAATCGTCAATCATATTGGCGGGTCCAGGATATTGCTGATCTTCGGTTGAACTGCAGGAAATAATTAGATCGATGGTTTTTAAATCAACACAGCTATTGTCGATCAAGCGATCGACTGCACGCCGACACATTTCAAACACAGGAAAATTGCCTTGGTAATCGGTCAAACACCTACGCTGTTCGACACCAATTTTTTCTTTGATCCATTCGTCGGAAGTGTCCAGCATTGCCGAAAGTTTATGATTATCTAAAATATATTCAGGATGATAGTGCGCAATATGGCGGATAAAAGTTTTTTTCATTTTCTTATTCTGAAGAAAAAGCTTCGGACATCAAGATAAACAATATTTATTTATAGAGATTATTTTTAATAATTTATAACCATTAGTATTTCCAGAACCAAGGTCTAGTTTAAACTGCTTAAAACACCCGCCGATGTCCCTAAGCTCCACAAATTCAATTCGAACATTCCCGGGCGAAAAGCGGACACTGTCCATTGTTTGGACGGATAAATTCCCTCAGTGTGAATTAAACCGGATTTCAGCTTGGCATAATTTGTGATCAGTCTTTGTATTAAGCGAGGAACTTATGAAACAATTATTTTTCGGTTTGATCATTATTTTAAATTTTTCCAATGCGTGGGCTATGCAAGCCCAGCGTAAGTTGGGCAGTTGTTACTTCGATTTAGATAAAGTAAGCATTTTATTAAAATCTGCTCCAGAAGTTGTAGCAAAAATCCGTAGTTCGGAAACAACAGCCGCGGAACAAGCGCATTTACTTTCTGGAATTGTTTTACGTGCCTGTATTCAAAATCAAGAAAGTCGGGGAATTTTCAGTGAAAAAAATCCTGTCAAAAAATATATGAATCGAAATTTTAGACTTTGCGATTTTAGAACACGGGCGGCAGATAGCTTTTTCGACTATAATAATTATCAGTTCACAGCTATTTTTAATGAAAGTAAAATCACCAGCGGAATCGCACAGGTTAAGTTAAAACAAGATCCCTCGAGTGATTTGCCGATGACAATTTCTGCTCTTATCTATTTATATGAGATTTCCCCAACAGCTACAGACTTTTGCGATATTTTGGCTAGCAAATAAAAATCTAATGGTGCCCCGCGGGAGACTCGAACTCCCATGCCTCGCGGCGTCGGCTTCTAAGACCGATGTGTCTACCAATTCCACCAACGGGGCCCGGAATTAATTTGTCAGGTGCGCGCCAATTTGTCACCCATGTAAATATGTTCGACATCTCATATTGATCCAATTGTTTATTAACTGGTTTCGAAATTGCTTATTGAACCTTACGAGGTGATCGATGAAGTTTTTAATACCAAAGATTAACACAACAAGAGGAGTATTGATGACACTAGGAAAAACTAGCAGGACACCCATTTTTTTAACGCTGACCCTGACTTGCCTGCTTGGAAACCCAGCATTTGCTGTGCGACCGCCGGAACCAACGATCGAAGAACAACGAATCGCCCAAGAAATTGTTTCTGGCGAACAAACCGAAACTGCAGAAACCTCCGGTAAATCAGATTCTTACACATTATCCCTGGCCCAATGTTCCGCAGAAAATCTGCAAGAACCCAGCGAATCTTTTTCCATTCGAATTCGCGATGAAGACGTTCCAGCGCAGCAAGAACAAATTGATTTACTGACCCAACACTTAATGAGCATGAATGCATCAAATCCTGATGATTGGAAGTACGAGCTATCCGACGCGCAATACGCAGCTCGATTAACTATTGAAGCAACCACACCTATTTGTTCTGTATCTACTGGCGGCAGCCGGCGCGAATGTCTTAGAATTGCGGACTATCCAGAACTGATGAAAAAGTTCACCGGTGATGTTCATATTAATTTTCTAGGTTTTTTCAAACGCAAAGATACCGGTGGTGGCAAAATCCAGTCAGATCCACGTGTTCTTAAGGCAGCAGAAATTGCACGAAGAAATTCCTTTGCAAAATCCAAAAGCCAATGTTTAAAAAAATGGCGAAAAGCTGGTGAAACTGCGCAGCTTTTTCCAAAAAATACGAACCTAACTGGTGAGGCAAAAACCTCGCTGCCTATTCTGAAAAAATTCGGTTTTGTAAACTTATTAGAGCAACCATATCGATCAAAATATTTGGCCAAATTTGAAGGTCCAAAGGATGCTCCAATCGGATCAGCAATTATTTATGGAACAAAACTAAGCGACAATCCATATTTGAAAGCGACTTCAGTGGCCAAGGTGCAAAGAAATATTGCAGCAGCCAAACCCAGAAAAAGAAATGGAAAAAAACGGGGTGCCAGTACTGCCGGGCATATCGAGTATGTCAGCGAAAATCCTAAAGTTCCTGGCCAAAAACTTTTTGTCTCGGATTATGCCTCAACGAATCCTCGCATTCCAGAAAATGCATTAGAAAATAATGTTCGAGGCAACGGCCATCGGATAATTATCGGCGTTATGGTCAAACCATTAGTCGGCAGTGAATTATATAATTTTGCTGTATCTCGTGGTGATATTAATCCGCAACAAAATGTCGCGGCAGTTCAGTAATTTATTTCTAGCCCTGAATCAATTTCTTATAATCCGGAGCTCGCATTAAATTTGCGAGTTCCTTTTCAGTATCCATTTCGATTCGCATCAGCCAACCTTCGTTGACTGGATCATCGTTCAACACCGAAGGATTTTCGTTCAAACCACTGTTTACTTCGATCACGGTTCCAGAAACTGGTGCGTATAAATCGCTGACGGCTTTCACGGATTCGACAACTCCGAAAGTTTGACCTTGAGTCACTTTCTGACCCTCTTCCGGTAATTCCACATACACGACTTCGCCCAATTGATCTTGTGCAAATTCGGTGATTCCGATGGTCACGATATTTTCGTCAACCTGAGCCCACTCGTGTTCTTTGGTATAGTAATAATCTTCAGGAATATAATAAGCCATTTTTCGGTTCTCCTATTTAAAAGGTGTTTTCACAACTTCGGCAGGCACTGCGCGTCCTCGCACATCGACCCAGATCTTAGATCCCACCTCAGTAAAAGCTTTGTCAACATAACCAATTCCAATCGACACGTCCAGAGGTGGAATCATCGTTCCACTTGTCACGCGACCGATGGTTTTTTTGTCGGCATCCAACAAGGGGTAGCCCTGCCGTGGAATTCCGCGTTCCAAAAATTTAAATCCCACCAATTTTTGTTTCAAACCAGCTGCGGTCTTTTTTACAAAGGCCGCTTTGCCCAAAAAATCTTTTTGCTGAATTTTAAACACCCAGCCAAGACCGGCTTCGGTCGGGTGAGAATCCTCGTCGATTTCATGCCCATACAGGGGGTATTTCATTTCCGTGCGCAAAGTATCTCGTGCGCCCAAACCAATCGGTTGAGTCCCAAATTCGGCGCCCTTTTCCAACAGTGCTTTCCAAAGTGCGGCGGTGTGTTCAGCGGGAACAAAAATTTCGCCGCCTTTTTCGCCGGTATAACCCGTCGTTGCAATTCCGCAGCGGATTCCATTCCAGTTTTGCCAACGCAGCTCGAAAGAATTCATACCGTCTAAATCAAAAAATTTGTTTAATAATTCCGTTGCGCGTGGACCCTGCACGGCGATTTGTCCCCACAGATCACTTTCGTTGATGATGTCGGCACCTTTGTTGTGCTTAACGAACCAGTTGAAATCTTTTTCGATGTTCGAAGCATTCACGCAAACTAAATAATCTGCATTTTCTTCCAGGCAATAAATAATAATGTCGTCGATTAAGCCGCCTTGCTCGTTGGGGATTAAACTGTATTGAGCTTGGCCTTTTTTTAAATTCTCAACTTGATTCGTTGTCATCCACTCTAACGAAGCTAATGCTTTTGGGCCTTTGAAACGAATTTCGCCCATATGCGAGACATCGAACAAGCCGCATTGATTGCGGACGCACAGATGTTCTTCGCGCAAACCCTTGTATTGGACGGGCATATACCAGCCGGCAAAGTCCACCATGCGGGCGCCTAATTTTTCGTGTTCTGTGACCAGCGGAGTTTTCTTCATTCCCTTAAACACTACCAAAGTCCTGTCAAAAACCCAGACATTTTTACCCGAATTTTTAAAATTTCCTGGACCTTCCGATAGGTTTTTACGAGGTAATCAATGAAAAATACTACTTTGGTCTTGGCATTTTTAAGTTTACTAGCCCTTGGTTGCAGTAAGGACAGTGGGTATTCCAGTGCGCCTTCGACGGGCAGTGGCATCGACAGTGGACAGGGTGGCGGGGGTCAAGGAACTGGGATTTCCAAAACCGAAATCATCACAAAAATTTCTGCGATTTCTGAGGCATCCTCGTGCAGCAAGTTTTCCTTTCCTGGTCACGGCAAAGCGAACAAAGGATATTTAAATGGAATGGCCCTTTCCTATGCAAAAAGTTTTTGCGGAATTGGACGTTCTGATTCCGTAGGAATTATGACGGCCAAGCCAACCGGTAATTCCAATATTGATGCTTTGGTTTGGTATGCAGACCAATTAAACAATATTGGTTTAAAAGCAGATCGCACGCCAGCAGAAACATTGCGGGCCTTATTTACTTTGGGAATTGGTTTGGGTATGCGCGAATCCGAAGGAAAATACTGCGAGGGTTGGGATGCCAGTGCAACCAACCGCACGATCGCCAGCGAAGCTGAAGCCGGCCCATTCCAAACCAGTTACAATGCTTTGGGAGTGTCACCAGTTTTAGGAAAAATATATCAAAGATATTTGGCGGATCAATCTGGTTGCGAACTGCCAGTTTTTTCAAAAGACGTCAGCTGTAGGGATCGCGGCAATTTGGGAACTGGCGAAGGCGTTCGCTTTCAAATTTTAAATAAATCTTGCCCCGGTATGGCGACCGAAATTGCCATGACTACTTTGCGCGTATTGCGGAAACACTACGGGCCGATCAACCGCCACGAAGCCACAGTTGCGGCACCTTGCGCAGATATGTTGTCGCAGGTGCAGGAATATGTGACTTCCAATGCTGGAAATATTTGCGGGAAACTTTAGAGCAATCCGCCATTCCCAACCCAATTAATAGTGAACGAGGCTGGTTTTCCATGGAGAGTTTTACCGCGAGCACTTAACACCGGTTTTGCTTTTCCCTCGACGAATTTATTTTCAAACACAACATGGAATGGTCGTCCACAGATTTGAATATAACCGTGAGCAACTGGGCCGGTCGCATTTTGCAAAACATTAAATGGCAACCAGGTCGACATATACAATTCCTTCTGACCCTTAGGAACCACTTGCAGAGAAAGAGCCATCGAAGATCCCTCTAGTTCGACACTAGATTGATTGATAAATTGAGCTTGGTAGTCCTGAATTCGGCCAGGAAGACAGGTGATTCCTGACCCTGAGGTAAAATCCCCGTAAAACACAGTTAACGATGAAATGTGTTGAAAGGGATTTGTCAGTGCATAAGCCTGAATCCCAAAAAGTAAAATAAACACAGCATATTTAATCATATAAATTCTCCTTTGTGGGGCGATTTAGGCGTCGCTTTTCCAGTATGTCAACAAAAAAAATGGAGAACAACTTTGTAGCTATTAGGGATGTTTATTTTTGCCAACACGAATCTCGTTCGATTTTCGTTCCCAGTCGGGGTCGACTTCAATCACAGTGCCGCGGTCGATTTCCTGGGCTGCGATTTCTTTCGTCATCCAAGTTAAAAACTGTCTTTGTGAATTCACGCAAATCATTTGGCGGACTTTGCCTTTTTCGTATTGAGTATCGCCAATCAGGCGACCGGGGTTTTTCATTGGCGATCGAGGCGTTTTTCGGGCTGCTAAAAATGAAAAACTTAAAGATTTATTTTTCATTGGCAGCCGGGTTTCTAATTTTTCCAACCAAGCGGGCTGTTTCCAGAAAAATCTTTCATGGCACCAATCTCTGCTTTCCGCCAGCGGACATTGCTGCGCGTGCGGACAGGGTCCCCATAAATGAAAACCTCGCAGCAGTAATTCCGTTCGTAAATTGGTCAATTTTCCAAAATCTTTTTTGGTGGAAGGTTCGACAATCAGCAAGGCTTCGGATTGAAAATAAATTTCTGGAATTTTTTCGATTTCATTCAGTGAATAGGAAAAAACAGACAGGGATTTCTGTGCATCAGGAATTTGGTTAAGGCTTTTGCTAAATTGAAAATTGGGGAATTGCTGTTCCAGCTGAACGGCAAATCTTTTTTGCACTAAATCCAAGCCTTCGCGGGATGAATCCACAAAGATAAATTTTTTAAATTCATCTTTCAAAATCCAAGCAGCCGTTCCAGGTCCGCAACCAAAATCGATCAAAGTTTGCAGATTTTCAAAAAAACCCAAAGTCTTAATTTCTAAATAAATTTTCTGCAAGCGCATCAGATTCAGTGGAAAAAAATAATTTAAATAAGCATCACCCATTTTAGGGTGTGCCCAAGGCGTAGTCTGGCGAAGCGAAGAAATAAAATAATCAGACAGTTGCAAAATCGAATTCACATCCGAATATCCAGAAAATCGATCCCGCCAAAACTCAGGCAATTGCAGCAAGTCTTTTTGCATATCCGCGCAAACTACCCCGTTCCAACAAAAGGTGCCAGCCTACTTTTCCGCCGGAAAGGGTGGCAGCCACCCTAAATTGGCACCTTTATTTTTTCCATGCAGTTATATTCGGGGCAACTTGGGCCTAGGCAGGTGAATTGGGCAGGGCATTTAACTGGTGGACTGAGGTTGGTGACATATTTTCCCTGCGGGCTCCAGCGTGTGGCGCTGTGAACTTGGATGGGCGAAAAAATGGTTGTGACTGGTGTTCCCATTGCGGCGGCAAGGTGGGCGACTCCGGTGCTAGGGGCGATTACTTTTTCCGCTTTTGCGACTACGGTCATTAATTCATTCAGGTTTAATTGTCCCACTGTCCACTGAATATTGACCTTATTTTTACAGTAATCCCGAATTTCATCCAGATAGCGTTCATCGGCATCGGTTCCAGTGATGACCACTTTGCGGTTTTTGAATTCTTCCAGCAGTTCGATGTATTTATGTTGAGGCCAGTTCAGCGCACTTCCACCCATTCCCGGGTGAACGACGATAAATTTTTCAGGCAAAGTAAAATTCAAAATGGTGTAAGGATTTTTTAATTTCACGGGCTGATAAGTTGAATAAGCTAAATCAAAAAAATAATTGGTCAATTCTTGATTGTATTGAGCTTCCGATTTTTCAGCCAGACTGCGCTGTTGGCGCAAAGCTTTGTTTAAAAATAAAAAACTATGAATTTTACTGCGAACCCCACCGCGGCGAAAAATCCCAGCGCGAAATAATTCCCACGATACCCACCCTGGTGCATTGTAAACCAAAGCCGCATCAAACTGATTTTGTTTTAGAAATTTTCGCAATTCTTTTTTTGCCGAACCCGCTTGGAAATTAAAGGCAAAATATTTTCGTGCAGGCAGAGAATTTTCCAGAATGGGTTTCAAACTGTGTGGAACTAACCAGGTCACATCAAATTTCCGAACTTTGGAATGTCCAGGGCTTAGAACTTCATCGCAGCCCAAGGTGCACAGCAAATCCCCCATGCGATCCAGACGAATCAGTAAAACACGTAAGGGGGGATGATCGGTCATTCTTTGGGTTCGGGAAATGTGCAGGAACAAATTAGGTTGCGATCCCCATAAGCATTATCGATTCTGGCAACCGCAGGCCAAATTTTTCGTTCGCGAATCCATTTCAGGGGAAAGGCGGCTTTTTCTCGGCCATAGGGCAGATCCCATTTTTCTTTTAAACAAAATGCGGCTGTATGCGGGGCCAGTTTCAAAGGATTTTTTTCTTTATCAATGCGCCCTTTTTCAATATCAGAAATTTCGTCGCGAATGGTGTTCATGGCTTCGATAAAACGATCCAATTCAGCTTTGGATTCAGATTCGGTGGGTTCGACCATCAAAGTTCCCGGCACTGGCCAGCTCATGGTCGGTGCATGAAAACCAAAATCCATTAAACGCTTGGCCACATCGACAACATCCACGCCACTGTTCTTTTTGATATCGCGCAAATCTAAAATACATTCGTGCGCGACAAATCCATTTTTGCCTTTGTATAAAATGGGATAAGAACTTTCCAGTTTTTTCGCAATATAATTTGCACTTAAAATACTGACCAAAGTTGCGCGTTTCAATCCGGCAGAACCCATCATCTCGATATAGGACCAAGAAATCGGTAAAATCGAAGCACTTCCCCAGGGCGCACTGGTCGTCGAACTAATTCCCGTCGAAGGACCACATTCAGGATTCATTGAATGAGTCGGCAGATAAGCTTTCAAATGTTCACGCACACCAATGGGGCCAACGCCGGGGCCGCCTCCACCGTGGGGAATCGAAAAAGTTTTGTGCAAATTCAAATGACAAACATCAGGACCGAATTCACCGGGCTTAGCAATTCCCACCAGGGCATTGAAATTCGCGCCATCCATATAGACTTGGCCGCCGGTTTCGTGAACCAAACTGCAAATATCGATGATCGCTTCTTCGAAAACTCCGTGCGTGGATGGATAAGTAATCATTAAGGCCGCCAATTTTTCGCGGTGCTTTGCAATTTTAACTTTTAAATCTTCGACATCCACATTGCCATTGCTGTCGCACTGAACTTGCACGACCTCGAAACCCGCCATCACCGCCGAAGCCGGATTGGTTCCGTGCGCCGAACTTGGGATTAGACAAATATTTCGGTGCGCTTGATTTTGTGTTGCGAAATATTTTTTGATGACCAGAAGACCTGCGTATTCTCCTTGTGATCCGGCATTTGGCTGCAAGCTGATGCCGGCAAAACCAGTTAATTCAGAAAGCTTTTTTTCTAAATCGTGAATCAAAGTTAAATAACCTCTAGTTTGATTGCTGGGGACAAAAGGATGCAGACTATTTACTTCGGGCCAGCTGACGGGCATTAGTTCCGTCGCTGAATTTAATTTCATCGTGCAAGATCCCAGTGGAATCATCGAATGAATCAAAGAAATATCGCGTTCTTGTAATTTGTAAAGATAGCGCATCAATTCTGTTTCGCTGTGATAGGAATTGAAAACGGGATGGGTTAAATAAGCTGAACGACGTTTGAAAAAATCATTCCATTTGCAGGTATAAGTTTTTGCCTCGGGACTTTTCGAAAATGAAAAAATATTTTTTAAATCCAAAACAGTTTGCGCCGTGCAGGTTTCATCCAGAGAAATCGTCAATGAGTTTTCATCGACAATGCGTAAGTTGTATCCCAAATCCTGGGCTTTTTTATAAATTTCGGAGGCCTTATTCGTATGAACCCAAAGAGTATCAAAATTGGGCTGTTGATTGACTTCAAAACCCAGCTCCGACAATTCATCGATCAAATTATGAGTCAGTCCGTGAATTTTTTCGGCAATTTTTTTTAAGCCCTCGGGCCCATGATAAACCGCAAAAAATCCCGCCATATTGGCCAATAAAACCTGCGCTGTGCAAATATTCGAAGTCGCTTTGTCCCTGCGAATATGCTGTTCGCGTGTTTGCAGTGCCAATCGCAAAGCCGGATTGCCTTGAGCATCCACCGAAATTCCGACAATGCGTCCCGGAATCAAGCGTTTGAAAGAATCTTTGCAAGACATAAATGCAGCATGAGGTCCGCCAAATCCCATCGGCACACCAAA
>JBBQHD010000085.1:0-11911 GCA_038323665.1 Bdellovibrionales bacterium | reverse complement strand
AACTCTACGCATCTCGGTGGTCATATTGGCATCCCTTCAAGTTGTTGATTTTTGTCGTAAAAAACCTATAACCGGAGCGGGCTTCTAATGTGATTCATCGAGATATTTTTGTCCCTAAGTCCAGTCCTAGTTCCATCAAATTAATTAAACCAAAACTGATTCAAAGTAACAATTCTCGCTCTACTAGGGTGGCTTCTATCCTGATTCAATTCGGTCCAAAGAATCATCCACCAACAATACTTTAAGTCCTTGCAGAACATTGCTATTGGCTTGAAACACGGGGACTGCGCCGGTGATGGTGGTCAGTGCTTCTTTGCCAACTAACTTTGCTTGGGGCAGCAGTTCTGAATTCAATTCGATTAAAAAAGTGCTGCCGCGGTCTTCGGTGCTTTCGACAATTTCAATTTTTCCACCCAAAAGTTCCACCAGATGTTTGGATAAGACTAAGCCCAAACCGGTGCCGCCAAATTTTCTATTAGTAGATGTATCAGCTTGCGAAAAAGGTTGGAAAAGTTTGGACTGTTGTTCCTTGGTAAATCCTGCACCCGAATCTTTGATGGTAAATTTCAATACGGGATTGGTAAAAGCAATGTTCATCTCGACACTGCCGGTATTCGTAAATTTAATCGCATTGCCGACAATATTGGTCAGAATTTGCTGCAGACGAAAAGAATCACAACAAATTTTATCGGGAATAAGGGTTTCGGCATTAAAGTAAAATTGAATTCCCTTTTTTTCTGCTTTGTCTTTCATGATCGAAATAAATCCAGCCAGCATTTCGGCTAATGAAAACGGAATATTTTCGATGGTCATTTTTCCGGCTTCGACTTTCGACAAATCTAAAATATCATCAATTAATTTTAATAACTGACGCGAATTGCGCTCGACAATAATCATATAATCATGATTTTTTTCTGGGGTATTGGCGGGGTTCTTCATCAAATCGGTAAAACCTAATACAGCACCCACGGGACTTCTAATTTCGTGCGACATATGGGCCAAAAACTGCGTCTTTGCGGCATTGGCTTTTTCAGCGTCTTCTTTGGATTTATTTAAATCAGTCAGCAAACCTGCGATGGTTACAAGTTGATTTTTAAGTTCTTTTTTTTGTTGATACAATTCAATAAAAATATTTACTTTGCTTTTCATTGCGTGGCTGTCCAAAGGTTTTAACAAAAAATCGACGGCACCACTTTCATAGCCCTTAAAAGAAAAATTTTGTTCTTTGGCCGTGGCTGTAACAAAAATAATGGGAATATTTTTGGTTTTTTTTGACCCACGCATTAATTCAGCCAATTCAAACCCACTCATGCCGGGCATATTGACATCCAGAATGGCCAAACAAAAATCATGTTCCATCATTAGCTCTAAGGCCACAGTTCCTGATGTTGCTTTATAAATATCCACATCTTTGCGTTCTAATAATGCTTTCAGTGCCAGCAAATTATCGCTGATGTCATCGACAATCAGAATTGGAAATTTATCATTCACGGAGTAATCCAAACTCGGATCAAAGATTGCAATTTATCCAAATCAACGGGTTTCGAAACATAATCGGTGGTGCCGGCTTGCAAACATTTTGCTTGATCATCAGCCATGGCTTTTGCGGTCACGGCAATAATTGGCAGTTGAGAAAATCTTTTTTGCTGGCGAATTCTGCGTGTTGCCTCATAGCCATCCATTTCCGGCATCATGATATCCATCAGAACTAAATCGATTGCGGGATTTTGATCTAATCTATCCAAAGCTTCTTGACCATTTCTGCCCACAAAAATAGTGGCGCCTTTTTCTTCTAGGGCGCTGGTCATGGCAAAAATATTTCGGATATCATCATCGACCAAAAGAATTTTTCTGCCTTCGAAAGCCTGGTCATGACTTCGGGAAATTTTAATCATCTGTTTTTGGCCCTGCGACATTTTGGATTCCACTCGGTGCAGAGTCAAAGTGACTTCGTCAAAAAGACTTTCCGGCGTTCTGGCTTGCTTGATAACCATTGAATTAGAAAGATTTTTAAGTCTTACTTTTTGTTCTTGGGACAAGGAACTTTCCGAATACACAATCACGCGTGGGAATGAATCTGACTTTTGCAAAGTCATTTGTTCCAGCAGTTCAATGCCGATAAAATCCATTAGTTTCAAATCTAGGATCACGCAATCAAAGGTATTTTTTTCGATTTCACTGACGGCTTGTTTGGTCAACGTTGCCATCGTAATTTCCACATCATCGCTGGCAATAAGCAGCGAGATTTCCTTTTGTTTGGCGGGATCATCTTCAATAATCAAAACTCGGTGCATCTTCTGGGAAAACTTTGCTTGCAGTTTATCAAAAATTCTTTTGACCTCATCTGGTTCGGTGGGTTTAAGCATAAAACCAGTTGCGCCCATCTGCAGCGAACTTCTTTTAAAGTCTTCGCTCGAGACAACATAGATGGGAATATGGCGTGTTTTTGGATTTTCTTTCAGACGATCCAGCACGGTCAGTCCTAAGTGATCTGGTAATTTCATATCCAGTAAAATTGCATGGGGGTTGTATTCACAGGCAATTTTAAATCCGTCGTCTGCACCTTGTCCAACCAGGCATTTGTAGTTCAGCTCATGGGCAAGATCTAAAACAATTTTAGCAAATTTAATATCGTCTTCGATAATCAGAAAAACTTTATCGGTGATCTTCAGATTTGATCGATCATCTTCAAACGGAAGCGTTAAATATTTTTCTGAAATTTTGGAATGACTGATGTCTCGTTTGAAAACTCTTTCTACAGAGGCCAAAGGTTGCGTGACGGACTCGCTTAAAACTTCGGGCAAGATCAAGGTAAAACAACTTCCCGTGCCAACCGCACTTTCGACTTCGATGCTGCCATGTAAAAGTTTGGCAAGATATCTTGAAATGGACAGCCCAAGACCCGTGCCACCATATTTGCGGTTCGTCGTTCCATCGGCTTGGCGAAAGGCTTCAAAAATAATCGCTTGTTGGTCTTTGGGAATGCCAATACCGGTATCGCTGACTTCGAAGGCGACGCTGCCATTTGCAGGACAATACAATCGAACTTTGACGGACCCAGTTTCGGTAAATTTTAAAGCATTGGAAATAAGATTTTTTAAAATCTGATCCAAACGCTGGCGATCGGTCAGAAACGACTGGGGCAAACCAACTTCTTGTTTGACCTCGAAGATCAGGTTTTTTTCTTGTGCCGTGGTTTGAAAAGTCTGGTTCAGTCCATCAATGACATTCAGGAAAGTCACATTTTCAATTCGGATATCCAATTTGCCGGCTTCGACTTTGGAAAGATCTAAAATATCATTGATCAAATTCAGCAGATCTTTGCTGGAAGAATAAATAGAAGTCGCATACTGAATTTGTTCTGCGGTCAGATTTAGTTTTGCATTGTCCATTAAAAGTTTTGCTAAAATTAAGGAACTATTCAGTGGAGTCCGCAATTCATGCGACATATTGGCCAAAAATTCTGTTTTATACTGACTGGCTCTTTGAATTTCATTGGCTTTTTCTTCCAACAAGACGTGGGCTTTGTTCAAAGCTTCGTTTTGGATTTGAACTTTTTTTCTAACGTCCGAGGTATTGATCGCGATACCAATATTTTCCGAAACGTGACTTAAAAAAGCGCGTTGATGCTCGGTAAACGAGTGGATGGATCCAAGTTCGATGACTCCGGTCACTTTATTTTCATACAGAATCGGGCAGATCAACAGCGACCTGGGCACCATCCCGCCCAAAGCACTTTCAATTTTATAAAAATAACTTGGGGGAACTTCTTCCACCACAAGGGAAAGTTTGTCCAGTGCAACTTGCCCAACTAAGCCTTCGCCGAAATCGATCAGCTGATTCAAAGATTGGCTTTTTGTCAGCCCATGGCCGCTGACCATTTGCAGTTTTTTATCATCGGTTACTAAATAAAAAGCACCCACCTGAGCATTGGTAAAAGGCACTAAGTGGTTTAAAATACTTTGTCCAAGTCGCGAAATAATTTGTTCGCCGCGCATACTTTCAGAAAGTGCAATTTGTCCTTCGCGCAAATAATCCAATTCGCGAAATTTTTCTCGTAAGGATGCTTCGGATTGTTTTCTTTCTGTAATGTCGCGCTCGGTGGTGGCAATGCCGGTTAAATTTCCCTTGTCGTCCGTTAGTTTCGTATTGGTCAGCCAAACATCCACAATGCGACCATCTTTGGTTTTGCGTTTGGTTTCTAAAGTCGAAACTAATTCCCCGCGTTTCAGTGATGCTAAAAATTCGCGTGCTTCTATTTGATATTCAGTGGGCACAGTGTCGACGATGTTCATGCTGAGTGCTTCGGCTTCGGAATAACCGTAAATTTGTTCAGCGCCTCTGTTCCAGGCCAAAATATTTCCCTCTAAATCTTGGAAGGTGATGGCATCATTGGAATCTTGAATCACCGTGGCCATACGGCGGAATTTTTCCAGCGATCCCATTTTTTTAGCGATTTCTTTGGGGTTTTTTTTATTTTGTTTCGACTTTTTTTTCAGCAGAACATTTTGTTTGGCCATAATAATTTTTTTGATCCCTTTATTGTGCAGCGTGGTTTACAAATCAGCAAATAGCCACAAGATAAAAACACACCCAGACAAGCATTTTGCCAAGTCGAAGGCGAGTCATTTGGCAAAAATACCGGCAGCACCCCTATGAAAATTAAATCTAGACAAAACTTTTCAGACCTTTCAAAGTGATAACCTAATATATGAAAAACAAAAAATTTCAATACGATCAAGAACCCGAAATTCACACGCATTTTGCAACTTTGAAAAGTCTAGGCAAACATCTTTGGCCCAAGGGACGTTGGGATTTAAAGATTCGGGTGCTGGCATCCATTGTCTTTTTAGTTTCGGGAAAAGTTTTAAATGTCTATGTGCCCTTTTTGTTTAAAAATTCCATCGATCAGCTGTCCAGCAAAGATCTTGCCTTGGTGGTTCCCGTCGGTCTGGTCATTGCCTACGGGCTGGCGCGAATTATGGTGCAGATTTTTGGTGAATTGCGCGACACAATTTTTTCTTCGGTTGCACAAAATGCACAAAGAAAAATCGCCCTGGAAACTTTTAAACATTTGCATGAATTGTCCTTAGAATTTCATTTGTCTCGGCAAACGGGTGGATTATCGCGAGTCATCGAACGGGGAACTCGTGGAATTCAATTTGTGTTGAATTTTATGACTTTTAATATTTTCCCAACTTTGGTGGAAATTATTTTGGTCACTGGCATTTTGCTGTATCATTTCAACTGGATTTACGCAGCCGTCGTTTTTACCACCATTGCTATTTATATCTTTTTTACTTTGGTCGTCACTGAATGGCGTTTGAAATTCCGCAAAACCATGAATACCGAAGAAACTCGCGCCAATACTAAGGCCATCGATAGTTTGCTGAACTACGAAACCGTTAAATATTTTGGCAATGAAAAACACGAATATCTTCGATTCGATGAATCTTTGGCCAAATACGAAATTGCAGCCGTTAAAAATCAATCTACTTTGTCGGTTTTAAATATCGTGCAATCCATTATCATTGGTTTGGGATTGATCGTTGTCATGTTGATGGCGGCTTTTGATTTAAGCAAAGGCAAAAGCACTTTGGGTGATTTTGTTTTGGTCAATTCGTTTTTGATTCAGTTGTATTTGCCTTTGAATTTTTTGGGTTTTGTTTACCGAGAAATAAAAAATAGTCTGATCGATATGGACAAAATGCTGGAACTGATCCATGTTCCGCCAGCAATTGCAGATATTTTTGGGGCCAAGAGCATCGATATTAAATCGGGCGTGATTGAATTCAAAGACGTCACTTTTGCTTACAATGAAAATCGAAAAATTTTAAAAGGCATTAGTTTCAAAGTCGAGGCAGGAAAAACTTTGGCCATTGTGGGCCCCAGTGGTGCAGGAAAATCCACAATTTCCAGGTTGCTGTTTCGGTTTTATGATGTCACGTCGGGCGAAATCAGCATCGATGGTCAGCGCATCGATGCTGTTACCCAAGATTCTTTGCGCAAAACCATGGGAATTGTGCCCCAAGACACTGTGCTTTTTAACGACAGCATTGGTTACAACATTCAATACGGAAATCCCCATGCCAGCTTCGAAGAAGTTCGCACAGCTGCACGACTTTCAAATATTTTGGAATTTATCGAAAGCTTGCCAGAAGGTTTTCAAACCCAAGTTGGCGAACGGGGGCTGAAGCTTTCTGGCGGGGAAAAACAGCGTGTTGCCATTGCTAGAACCATTTTAAAAAATCCAAAAATATTTGTTTTCGATGAAGCAACTTCGGCGCTGGATTCCCACCGCGAAAAAGAAATTCAAGCATCCTTGCAACAGCTTTCCAAAAATCATACGACATTGATTATTGCCCACCGGTTATCAACTGTGGTTGATGCCGACGAAATTTTAGTTTTGAAAAATGGTTTGATTGTCGAACGGGGCAATCATGCACAACTGATCGCCCTGCAAGGCGAGTATTCATCGATGTGGTCGAAACAACAGAAGGAAGCAGCCCAAAGCGAACCTACTTGAATAAGCTTGTGGTTAAAAAACAGTCGGCGCATAGTTTTTTAATAAGTCTTTTAAATCGGTCGGAATTTAATAGGAAAGTCTAAATTGAAAAAAAAGTCTAAATTGAAAAAAAAAGTCGCTGATTATTTTATTCAAAGTATTTTATGAAAAACCGAAAAGGTTTTCCTGTTGTTGGAATCGGGGCATCCGCTGGGGGGCTTGATGCCTTTACGAAACTTCTTTCGAATCTTCCAGTCGATACAGGAATGGCATTTATTTTACTGCAACATTTAGACCCAAATCATGACAGTTTTTCCCGAGATATTCTAGCACGAATAACCAAAATGTCTGTGACCGAAGTAAAAAACGGCATGGAAGCTAAACCCAACTGTATTTATATTATTCCGCCTAATTTCAGTATGGGAATTAAACAGGGCAAATTGCAGCTTACTGTGCGCACCGAAGAACGTGGTCAGCATTTTGTGATAGATTCGTTTTTCAGTTCTTTGGCCGAAGATCAAAAAAATCGAGCGATCGGAATTGTTTTATCTGGAACTGGAAATGACGGGACACAGGGACTGATGGCCATCAAAGCAGTCGGTGGAATCACCATTGCACAAGATCCAAAATCGGCCAAATTCGACAGTATGCCCCAGGCAGCCATTGGCTCGGGAAATGTGGATCTTATTTTGGCGCCCGAACAAATTGCAGAAGAACTGTCTCGCATTTCGCGACATTCCTATGTGGAAAGCGTCGTTGTTTTAGAACCATCAGATGCTCTTGAAGCCACGCAGCTTAAGGGCAAAGAAAATCTTCCGAAAATTTTTCTACTATTAAAAAAACATTGTCATGTGGATTTTACTTTTTATAAATCAAATACAGTGCAAAGACGGATCGAACGCCAGATGATGTTGCATAAAATAAAAAGTTTAAGTGCTTATGCGGATTTTCTGGTTGCGAAACCTAAGGAAATCAATGTGCTTTGTGCCGATATTCTTATTCATGTGACTAGTTTTTTCCGAGATCCTCAGGCTTTTGAAGCGCTAAAAACCGAAGTATTTCCAAAGCTTTTAAAATCTCGGGAACCGGGCACGCCTTTGCGCATTTGGGTTCCAGGTTGTTCGACCGGGGAAGAAGCTTATTCTATTGCGATTTGTTTGTTTGAATTTTTAGGCGAAAAAACTTTTTCAACACCTATTCAAATTTTTGCCACAGACTTAAGTGAAACAGCCATTCAAAAAGCCCGCGCCGGAATATACGCAGGAAGTATCAGTCACCATGTTTCCCCGGAACGATTGACGCGATTTTTTATGGACCTCGAGGGCGGCGAATACAAAATCGCCAAATCCATTCGCGATGTCTGTTTGTTTTCTCGACATAACGTGACCAGCGATCCACCGTTTAGAAGAATCGATTTTATTTCTTGCCGAAATTTACTTATTTATTTTACTTCGACTTTGCAAAAGCATGTTTTCCCAATGTTCCATTATTCACTGGTGCCAAATGGCTTTCTGTGGCTGGGAAAATCTGAAGCAGTGGGTGGGTTTTCAAGTCTTTTTAGTTTGGAAGATAATACAAATAAAATTTACAGCAGAAAAAATGTTCCGATTTCTATGCATTTAAATTTTCCAGCCAGCACCTTTGTTCACGGTAAAAATGAAAGTCTTCCCGAACCTAAAAATTTCCCCAAATCCCCTGTGGATGTAGAAAAAATTGCAGAACTTGCGATTCAATCGCAATACCCAGCAGTCCTTATCAACGAAGAAATGACCATTCTGCAGCTGCGTGGGCGAACGGCACCTTTTATCGAAGCTGCCTCGGGTGTGCCCAGTTACCATTTGTTTAAAATGGCACATCCTGAATTGGTGCGCGATTTGCGAATGACTATTCTTGCTGCCAAAAAATCAGGTCATGCCGTCAGGAAAATGGGTTTAAGTCTGAAAGAAGGTCGAACAGAGGTCACGTTTAACCTGAATGTCATTCCCACGCAAAGCGACTTACAAAGAAATGAAACTTTATATTTAATTCTTTTTGAAAAAACAATTGAAACAAAAATTAAGGGCAAAACAGCACAGAAAAAAGAACTTCTCAGTTCGGCAGCCAAGAAAAAAGAACTTGCGGGGCGAAAAGATCCCTATGTTTTGCAATTGCAAAAAGAATTGGATGCTTCGCAAGATTATCAACATTCCTTGGTGGAAAAATATGAAACTGCCCAAGAAGATCTGACCACGGTCAACGAAGAACTACAAAGTGCGAACGAAGAATTGCAAAGCACCAACGAAGAATTAGAAACAGCCAAAGAAGAACTGCAAAGTGGAAATGAAGAATTAACAACGTTGAACGACGAACTGCAAACTCGCAGCACCGAACAAACTGATACCAATAATGATTTGATCAATTTACTGGCCAGTGTGCAAATTCCCATCGTGATGTTGGACAATGAACGCCGGGTCCGCCGATTTACTCCGACCGCCGCCAAAGCCCTGAACCTGATTCCGTCGGATATTGGTCGACCCTTGACCGATCTAAGACTTAATTTTACGACCGTCGATGTAAAATTAAGTTTAGAAGATATGGTTTCCGAAAGTATCGACACCATGGAATTGCGCGAAGCCCAAGTTCAAGATCGCAGTGGCTGTTGGTTCCGTCTGCAAGTAAGACCTTATAAAACTGTGGATAATAAAATAGATGGGGCCGTTCTTGCCTTCGTGGATATTAACCAACTGAAACTCAGTTTGAAAGAAGTCCGCACAGCAAGAAACGAGGCCGAAAATGCCAATCATGCCAAAGATCTTTTTTTGACAACCCTTTCCCATGAACTAAGAACTCCGCTGACGGCAATTTTATCTTGGTCACAATTACTTGCGGCCGGAAAATTGGACGCGCAAAAAAGTCAGCAAGGCGCAGAAACCATCGAAAGATGCGCCAAGGTTCAAGCACAATTGATCGATGATTTGCTGGACATTTCACGCATCGCCGCGGGAAAACTTTCCTTGGAAATCAGCGAGATCGATCCAATCGAAGTGGCAGTTGCTGCGATCGAGAAAATCCGATTTATGGCTGAAGCAAAGGGTATCCAGATTGAAACAGTTTTTGCCGACAAAATTGGAACGATCATGGCAGATCCTGCAAGACTTCAACAAGTCTTTTGGAATTTGTTAACCAATGCAGTGAAATTTTCCTATCCGGATTCAAAAATCATTTTAAATTTTAAACGAATCAAAGCCGCAAATGGGCAAAAAGCGCGCGCCGAGATGCAAATTTCAGATTTCGGCAAAGGCATTGCCCCGGAATTTTTGCCGCAAATTTTTGATAGCTTCAGCCAAGAAGACAGCAGCAGTATTCGTGTTCATGGTGGATTGGGTTTAGGACTTGCGATCGTGCGCAATTTGATCGAGTTGCAGGGCGGAATTATTCGCGTAGAAAGTTTGGGCGAAAAACTTGGGGCCACATTCACGGTCGTATTTCCGATTAAATCGGATCAAGTAAAAATTGGCCTTGGAAAAACCAATTCGGTAAATGGCAATATTCAGTTGCAGGGAATTCGTGTTCTGATTGTGGATGACGAACTGGATACTTTGAAAGCATTAGGCGAACTGTTGCGCACTTACGGCGCTGAAATCCAGATAGCATCTTCGGCCGACGAAGCCTTGAAAGTATTTACCGAATTTAAACCCGATGTATTGGTCAGTGATATTGCAATGCCGGGCGAAGATGGCATTAGTTTGATGAAAAAAATCCGCGCAATGAGCCCCGAAATGGGAGGCAAAACCCCCTCATTGGCTGTGACAGCATATGCTGCGCCAGATGACCTTAAGCAAACTAAACTTGCAGGTTTTCAAGCGCACCTTTCTAAACCAGTGGACGGGCACAATCTGGTAAAAGCTATTTTCAGGCTTGCAGGAAATTAAGTTTCAATGCGAGAATTCTGAAATGAAAAAAATATTTATCGTTATCGTCTTTTTGCAAATCCAAGCCTTTGCTCATATCGAACCGGGAACTTACCAGGGCAAAAAATCGGATGGCAGCCCGTGCAGTATGACGGCACAAGCAGCTTATTTCGAAAATAAAACATCCCATCCCCTGAACGAACGGATCAAAATCAGTGTGGACCAAATCGATTTTACTGTCGGTCATCCGCCGATTGTGGACAGCAGTAAGCCCTTGGTGTTTTTCAACCACGATCAATTTCAAGGAATTGCACCCACCAAGACCGGGGCACAAGCATTGGTTGTGACCATGAATCATGCCGAAGGTCAGGAAGGTCCGACGGACTTTACTTTTATGGAAAGTAAATGGAAGGCCAAAGAAAATACTTCTTATCAATGCACGGGTCTTAAACTGAATGCAGTTCAGTAAATCGGAATTTAACTAACACTTTTGTCAGCCTGTATTGCCGGGATTTTATTTTAAGATAAAAAAAAAGCCGCGAAATCTTCGCGGCTTTTTTAAAATAATCAGCTAAACAATTAAACTGAATTTAATTACTTAGGTTGAATTTTTTGGTGATCTTTTAGCAATTGCAAAGTCTCTTGAGCTTTGTCCATTTTCAATTTGATATCAGTCATGGTGGCTTCATTACGCGAGAATTCTTGTTCTGCTCCGTTAACTATGACTTTAGCACCTTTTGCGTAGGTTTTTAAAATATTGTTTCCAGCTTTGATATATTGTTCTAATCCCTGTTCGCGTAATTTGCGCGTGTTCTCATCGGCGTCAGCGTTGAATTTAAGGAAGTCTTTTACATTTTGGCCTTTCAATCCAGTGATCAGCGAATTGCTCCAGACATAAACTACAGCCTTATTTTCTGGTGTTACAGTTTTAACCAGCGTCAAACCAACCGTCGACAATCGTTTTTCGCTGGCTTGGAAGGCAGCGAAATCTGTATCATACTGTTCTTTAGTTACAGTTTGTTTTGGCGCAATTTTCCCTTGAGCAACTGCTTTGTCGGTTGAATTCGCTTTAGAATTTTTTTTGTCGCAGCCAATGCCAGACAAAACCAATGTTGAGGCCAATAATAGGCCTGTCGTCTTTTTCATGTTTTCTCCTTAAGAAAGTGAATAGTGTGTTTAACCTTAGCAATAAGAAAGCCAAAGAAAAAAACGTTTAACTGGATATTACTGTGGTGAATTGCAAAAATTATGTGATCTCGCAGGTAATATTGCCCCTGCACTATGAATTTTTTATGTGAAACTTTTATGTGAAACTTTTAGCGGGCGAATGTGTCGGTCAAGTTTCCACCCAGCCACTTGTCTTTGACGGGGCGAAGGCTGCGCAATTGTTGGCCGAAGTCTTTTTCCGTCGGAAATAAAAAAGCATAAATTTCCAGCCAAGATAAAATATGAGAATCGGGCAGTTCTTGTTTGGCTTTGGTCTGCTGCTGAAATTCTTCGGCATCTTTAAATCCTG
>JBBQHD010000084.1:0-11956 GCA_038323665.1 Bdellovibrionales bacterium | reverse complement strand
TCGTTTTTTTGCCGGAGTTAACGATTTCTTAAGCTGTTTATAAAATTCTGGAATGAACGAAGCCTTTCTAGCTTGCTCGCGAGCACTGCCGCTACTTAAATTTGAAATGTATTTCCAATAAAGCCCATCTTCTGAGCCACGTTCTGCAAACCATAAATCTAAAAGTACAAATAACTCTTGTTTATTTTGGGCATTTGCAAAAGCACGCGCAAGTAATTCCGGATGCGAGTATTCGGGTTTACGGCCATTGAGTTGATTTAATTCTAAAATTTCTTGAAAAGTTATTTTTTGAAATCGACTTGGGTCGAATCGAGGTGCTAGGGCTTGCGTAGACTCAGTAAGTAGTAATCCCCTTTGCCCGCTGCTAAGCTGTGCAATAGGCCCTTCGTAAAATAAATCGTCTAAAATATTTAAAATAAATCTCTCAACGGCTCCATTATAACGTGAAGGTCCAATAGCATCAAATCCATCGGCGCTGCGATTTTCTGGATTGCTCATTCTAAATAGTTCTAAGGTTCTAATGGCTGCTTGCGCGGTGGATAAACCCTCATGTTTGCGTGCTTCTATAAAGTCTGACTCCAATCGGTCGACATAGTCTTGCTCCATTGGTCCCAATTCAGCGGCGTCATTAAACGCTTTAAAGTTTTCATTTAGTTCAGCCCATGTTTTTGTGCGGTGCTGATTCGCGGCAGCTTCAGAAACGGAAACAGGAAGTCCTTGGTCATAGCGACTGCGGGATTCTGGATTACTAAGTATTTCATAGGCCTCAGCAAGTGCTTTGAATTTATCCTCGGCTTCGGGGGATTTATTTCTGTCAGGGTGCCATTTCTTTGCAAGCTTGTGGTAGGCAATTCTTAGTTCAACGGGGCCAGCATTTGCAGGAACTTCTAAAATTTGATAGTAATTGCTGTTTCCATACGAAATGGAAGAAATCAACAGCAGCAACGAAAAAGCAAAATGAATTTTAATAGTCATAATGGTTGTGATCTTTCAAGAATCATTCCCATTTAAAGCTTTCTTAATCAGTTTAAAGCCTTATTGCTGTAAACAGTTTAGACATTGTGACATTCTACGGATGGATAGGAAGTATTTCACTTTTTCGGTCGCTTTGCAGTGAGAGGTTCTGCGAAAATCTGGAAATATCTCATCAAAAAAATCCGCAAAAGATGGCTTTCGGCAAGAATAGTCAGGATCTAAAATATAATATTCAAAATTAACTGCAAAGGATTCTTCGGGTGAATAATATTCGTAAGGATCAGGAGATTGCTGGAACTGACGATTTTTAATTATTTTACCTGCAAAGCTATTCTTGGCTTTGATTAAATTTAAATACTGTGCAGTGAGTGACTGTCTTTGAGAAAAAGAAAAGTCATACGCATGCGCTAGTTCATGCACAATCACTGATTGCACTAATTTAAAAAATTTCTTATGTCCGCAATTGTAAGTTTGTGAAATTTTAAGAGAGTTGATTGCTCCGGGAATTAAGCCAAGATTTAACATTAAACGAATGCCATTCGTAGAGTTACTCATGGATCCATAAGTGAAATCGGCTTTTGGCTTGCCCTCGGTGGGTGAAGGTATCTTTTCAGAACAATCTGGCAATCGGAATTCATTTTCACTTTTAGAAAAGCTAATGATAATAGTTTGTGCCTTTAAGTATTTCTGCATAGCCTTGGGTAATAAACCAACAGTTTTGTCTACAAATAAAGTAAACTTTTGTTGCTCAGAAAAATTTAAATTGGCTGGGCTGAAATCAATTTTTATTTGCGCGTTTGATCCAAAGGAACAGAGAAAAAGAGACAGAACAAAAAAATATTTTCTCATGTCTGTCTCACCCTATCCGTAGTCTATAGATTTATTTTTCGATTTACTTTTAAAATACAGTTGGCCGCCGCGGTTAAACCTGCGGAAGTATTCAGATCAAATTTTCTGCCGACTAGTTTTTCGCAAGCTTTTGCAGCTTGAGCAAACAGTGCACGATTGGCCAAAGTTCCTTGAGCTTTATACAAAGCTGCTTGAGGCGCAGACCGGCGGATCAGTTTTTTCGAATACACTGGTGCAGAAAGTGTTCTAGAAGTGCCAATGGGGCCAGCAATCACACCGACAGCGATTTGTTCGGAAGCATGCAAAGCTGCTGTCGCAAATACAACAGTGAGTAAAGCAAAAATAGGTTTCATAAAATCTCCTTTAGCCGCATATAAATCGTCCTTTAAGGTTGAGGCAAATTAACTCGATTTGAAAAAAGTGCATTGATTTGTCAAAGCGACTGCCCCCCTGGTTTTATCCCGAAGAACACATCCTAAGGTTTTTGGGATTTTTTAAATTTTCCGGCGATATGCAGTCCGATAAAAACGATGGTATGGTAGTGACCATTTTCATCCGGTGATCCAATTTGACGACCAACAGAAGCAAAAACTGAAATGTTTCGATCGTTTTTTTTCTGAATCGCTTTGACGAAACCAACCCGAGCATATGTTTCGCGGTTTCTTCCTTTGGGGCTGCTGGTTGATTCAATCTCGGCCATGATGATCATATCTGGTCCCAAGTTTCGACCAATTGCCAGTGATTCAAAAACAGTATCTTGGCCTCGACGATCAAGTGCTTTTTGATAACCAATATTTCCAATAATAGTATAGTTCTTTCCCACTTCTTTTGAAATCAACAGTGGAATAAAAATGCTGCGTCCATCAGAAGGAATTGGATTACCTTCGGTATCTTTTCTGCGACTAGCATCATTCACCTGAAAACTTGGGTATGCTGCTAATGACAATCCGTTCTTATCGTAGAATCGATACTTTAAACCAATCGATGTTGCTGTGACTCCGCGATAAACTTTTTCTCCATTTATTTTTTCGAATGTATAACCTTTTGAAATTCTAAGTTGGACCTTTTCACCCAAACCAACATTGGCATCAAGAGTTGGAACAAAACTTCGCGACCCTTTCGCAAAATCATTTTCAGAATATATATTAAGTTCATAGCCATTGGTCCCAGGAGTGTCGGTATCATCGGTCACAAGTGGTGGCGAGCTTGGAGTGCTTTCATAAAGTTCGTCTTCGGGCTTATCCCCATCCGACTGCGCAAAAGAGCCAAGGAAGATGATCTGGAGCAAAAGACTGCAGATTATAATTGTTTTCATTATTGGCATTTACTTCGAATTTTACGCCACGGTCAAATAAGTGTGCAGCTTTGAACTGATAAACGAAAAATGACGAATTTTTTTCACTGTCAATCAAAGCATGATGTTCAAGCTGAACTGCAAACAGCGCGACCCAAAACTTGACGCCCGTCTTCGATTATTTTTTAGATAAGTAAAAGTAACGGAATCTTTTTCTTTTCCCAATAAGATTTTCAGCACTGCTGCTTTTCGGCTGTCATTTTGTGACAAAGTAAAGCCTTAACTAGTGCAAAAGTTGCGTGACTACATGTGTAACCAGATCGCGACAATTCCTTACAGGCGTCTGACCGCATAAATTACAACGGCAGATATTTTCTTTCAGCAGAAAGGCGTATGCTTTTGTTGGGAACAACAATGTTCTTACAAAATCAGACGGAGGATAGTCTTGAAAAAGTTAAGTTTAGTGTTGGGAAGTTTAATTTGCATATCGTTTGGATCCGCTTGGGCCCAAGGTGAAAAAGCAGTGGAAGTCAGTGTCAGCAAGGTATTTATTCCAGCCGAAGGTTACGACGATAATGACTCTGTTGAACTTGTTGTTGATGGGTATTTACCAAACGCTTGTTATAAAGTGGACAATCAAAAAATTGAAAAAGATGAAAAAACTAAGACCATCCGAATTTATCAATATGCGATTAAAGAAACCGAAGGAGTTTGTGCAGATGAAACAAAATTACCAGAACAGTTAAAACAAATTGTTCCCTTCACTTTGGATGTGCGAGTGGGTCAGTTGCCAATGGGAACTTACAACATTCTTTACAATTCAAATGGCGATCAACTTAGTCAGCGCGGTTTCAAAGTCAGCAAGGCGCTGGCACCGACCGTAGATTCTCTTCCTTACGCAAATGTCACTGGCGTTTACATGAGTGAATTTGTGTCTGCTGGAACATCTGCATCTGCAACTATACGTGGAACCTTAAGTTCAAGTTGCGTGCATTTGGATGAAGTCAAAGTGGTTCAACAAGGCGATGTTTTCGTTGTGTTGCCAACAATCCGGGTTGAAAACAAAATTTGTCTTCAATTTCTTCGTCCCTTTGAAAAAACAGTGGTTCTCGGTGCAGCGCCTATCGGTCGCTACCTGACGCACATTCGCAGTATGAATGGAAAGGCTGTTAATCATGTATTTTCAGTTGTTCCCACCGAACAGACAAAATAAATGAATTTCTGACTAAGAAAGCACTATAAGTTCTGTCTAGCCTTTTCCTGGCCGGACTTCTAGTGCAGATCTTTAGTGTACAGCCTGCGTTCATTTAAAACTTTTTAGCTACGACCAAAAAACATATCATCTGACCGTAAAAAATTAATTCCAACATGCAAAGAAAGTTTTGAATTCTGACCCAATCAGATATGAGGTCTTATGTTTTACACAGGACTGCCCTCACGTTGATATCTGGCGCATCAGTGAAATCAATCCAAAAAATTATGGGTATGTTACGTTTTCGCCATTCACTTTTGCAAAAGAAGTTAACAGATGTGTGCGGTGAACCGATTTACTAAAAATGTCTTCGACGGGATGCCCTTTAGCCAAGAGTGCGTCGCCCACTAAAGATCGGTGACACCGCCATGGGACAGCTTCCGCGCACATGATTACAAGGCGCTTTCGCTTAGAGCGCGAAATTAAACGACGCAAGCACAACTTAAATTCAGCCGTTTGCATATAATCCGCGTAATTTCGAAAAGATAAATTGCGCCAGGCCATATTTATGGAATCTTTTGTTTTGTGGCGTAGACCTCCTAAGCAACGCAATTGAATGTACTCAATCCCTTCTTTAGCTAAAGTCTTTGCCAACCTTTTCTCGCCGAACTGCGGGTTGTGCCGAGAGTTTGGGATCGTGCGAATATCGACCACTAATCTTAATTTATAGGCATCCAACATTTGCACAAATTCTTGAATAGAGCGATTAGAGTGGCCCACCGTAAAAATTCGAACAGGAGATAATTTCTTAAGTGATGCTTTCGCATTGTGATGAGTGTTACGCATATGACGATTTCAATCCCCGTCGCACGACTTTTTTTATTTCCGATAACTCATTGTCTTGAAACCACCGATTCTTGTGCAGCCAAATATTATTCAGTGGGGACGGATGTGGCAGCGGAAGAAACCTTGGTAAGTAATCCTTCCACGCACGCACAGCTTCTGTAAGAGACCTTTCGCGCTTGTCATTCAAGTACGCAGCCTGAGCATACCCACCAATCAAAAGTATAAGTTTTATTGATGGCATTCTCATCCTCAACTGCTCGTGCCAACGGTGAAAGCATTCTTTCCTAGGAGGAAGATCGCCTCGAGATCCTGTGCCTGGATAGCAAAAAGCCATTGGCAAAATGGCGACCTTTTTTTTGTCGAAAACTCCGCATCGGAAAGGCCCAACCATTCTCGCAATCTCTCGCCACTGGCATCGCTCCACGGAACTCCTGACTGGTGCACTTTAATTCCAGGAGCCTGCCCTATAATGAGTAGTTTCGCATCTTTGCTGGCTTGCAAGACTGGTCGCGGTCCCAGGGGTAAATGGTCTTCGCACTGCCGACAGGCTCGCACTTTCTTCATCAAACTCGTTAGTGTTTCTGTTTCCAATTTTGAAGTATTTTGAATTTCAAGGATTGATGTCTTAACCATATGAATCCCGATCTAAGCTGAAGAGCTTTTTTTTAATTTTTCGTTCCTTCGTTGCCTTTCGGTATCGTCTCTGGCCGTAGCCACGACACCTATCACATCACCTGAGTCCTTGGTCAATATTGAATTGGATGATCATATTTCGTGTCCACTAAATCGGGGTAGGTTTACTCATCGTGTGAAATTTGACGCAAAATGTAGGGCAAAATTCCCCCAGATCTATAATATTTTAGCTCGTTAGGCGTATCAATTCTTGAGCGCATCTGAACTTCTTTTCTAAAACCATCTGCACGTTCGAATGTTACCAGTACTTTTCCTCGTGGCTCGACCTTGTTCAAACCTTGAGTAGATATTATCTCTAACCCCGACAAACCTAAATTTGTTGCCGTTGCGCCGTCTAAAAATTCCAAAGGCACAACCCCCATGCCGACTAAGTTGGATCGGTGAATGCGTTCGAAAGATTCAGCAAGAATGGCCCTGACTCCTAATAGCCGAACACCCTTAGCCGCCCAATCCCTAGAGGAGCCACTGCCATATTCCTTCCCTGCAATAACGACTAATGGCGTTTTATCTTTGGCGTAAGCTTCGGCAGCATCGAAAATATTCATTTCAAGCATTTTCGGAAAATAAATTGTCCAACCACCCTTTTTTCCTGGTACGAGTTGATTTTGCAATCGCACGTTAGCAAATGTTCCACGCCACATGACATGATGATTACCACGACGTGAACCATAGGAATTGAAATCGTTGGGATGAACACCTAAGTTCTTTAAATAAATTCCAGCTGCTGAATGTTCGTTAAAACTGCCGGCAGGGGATATGTGGTCCGTCGTGATGGAATCTCCAAATAAACCAAGCACTCGGCCGCCCGTGAAATCCTGATCAATAGACTTCAAGGCCGGAAATGGTGGCTCTTGAATGTAGGTAGAATCGTTCCACTGGTAAATCAAATTATCTGAAGTTTCAATTTTACGCCATTCCTCGCTTCCAACAGAAATATTCTTATAAATTCTTTCAAAGCGTTCGTGATCTACAAATTTTCGAACCAGCGTTTCAACCTCTAAAGGGTCGGGCCAGATGTCGCGCAGAAAAACCGTCTGTCCATTCTGATCTTGACCTAATGGATGTTTCGTTAAGTCGATATCCATATGACCAACTAAGGCGTAGGCGACCACCAACGGTGGCGACATCAAATAATTCGCACTTACCAATGGGTTGATGCGCGCTTCGAAGTTTCGATTGCCAGAAAGTACAGAGACGCTAAGTAGTCCTCCTTTTTCGATAGCCTCAACCAATGATGGATCCAGAGGCCCACTGTTCCCAATACACGTTGTGCAACCATAGCCTACAAGATTAAAACGAAGATCATCGAGCTCTTTCATTAAGCCTGCTGCTTGCAAATAATCCGTTACGACTTGTGAACCAGGAGCAAAACTTGTTTTTACCCAAGGCTTTACGCTCAAGCCCCTTCGAAGGGCATTGCGTGCAATAAGCCCGGCACCGATCATCAATGTGGGATTTGATGTGTTGGTGCAACTCGTGATGGCTGCGATTAAAATACTTCCATGAGTCAATTCCACATTGAAAGAGCGGTTTACTTCACTTACTTCATACGTGGAAGTTCCCGAAATTGTCTTCGAACTCGTTTGCGATCCTCCGCCATCAGCCTTCCACCGCTCTAACGTACTATTTAGAATAGCTGGTTTTTGTCCTGCTAAAAATATTTGCCATGACTTTTGACCTTCACTCAAATTCCAGCGATCTTGAGGCCGTGCCGGTCCCGCAAGTGACGGATGAATGCTGCTAAGATCAATTTGCAGTACCTCGGAATAACGCCGCTCTTTCAGAGGATCAAAAAATAAATTCTGTGCTTTAAAATAAACTTCTGTTCGTCTTGCTTCTTCGTTTCGTCCCGTCATTCTCATATATTCTAACGTGACTTCATCGACCGGAAAAAGTCCAACCGTCGCACCGTATTCGGGCGACATATTACTAACCGTAGCGCGATCAGCAATTGAAAGTTTAGAAATTCCAGGGCCAAAATACTCAACAAATTTACCAACAACCCCTTTTCTTCTTAATATCTCTGTGATGCTTAAAACTAAATCCGTCGCGGTAACGCCGATAGGTAATTGCCCGACGAAACGTACCCCGACAACCTGGGGAATCAGTAATGAAGAAGGTTGCCCTAGCATCGCAGCCTCTGCCTCAATTCCTCCAACGCCCCAGCCAAGCACGCCAAGTCCATTGATCATAGGTGTGTGGGAGTCCGTTCCGAAAACCGTGTCGGGAATTAACCAACGATCGTTATGCACTTCTCTTACAGTTACGACGGGTGATAAATGTTCCAAGTTAACCTGGTGACAAATCCCCGTAGAGGGCGGGACGACTCGTAAATTTTTAAAGGTTTTCTGGGCCCACTTCAGTAACTGATAGCGCTCATTATTACGTTCGAATTCATGCTCGGTATTAATTTTTATTGAATCAGCCTTACCAAAACTGTCCACCTGAACGGAATGATCGATAACTAGATCGACCGGTTGAAGAGGATTGATCTTCATCGGATTTCCGTTTCGCCGCTCTAGTTCTGAGCGCATCGCCGTTAAATCGGCGATCACGGGTACGCCTGTGAAATCCTGTAGCAAGACTCTGGCAGGCGTAAATTGAATCTCATAATCTGGGCTAGCAGATGGATTCCAATTTATGAGCGCCTCTATATCCTGCTTTCTGATATTTTTTTCGTCTTCATTTCGAAGAATATTTTCTAGAAGCACACACAAAGATATGGGCAGCGTTCGGATATTCTCGCCAAAGTCCTTTTCCAATACTTCGAGCGAGTGATAGCAAAATGTGTCGGGCCCAATTACTAGATTTTTTTTCGTCTGAAAAGAATTTCCAATCACAAGTCACCTATTTCTTTAATCTGCATGATCTCTATAATCTTAAATGAGTGCGAAATGAACATCCTTATCTTGCCTTAGGTAGTTCAAACCAAAAACAGCTGCCTTTTCCTAGAGTGCTAGTAACGCCGAACTTGCCTTTATGCGATTCGACTAAACGCTTAACCGTGGTTAACCCTAAGCCAATTCCTGGACGCTTAGAGCTCACGCGAAAATAGGGTTCAAATATGGCGCTCAGTTTACTCGGTTCTATTCCCGGCCCGTTGTCTTCAATTTCGATCCGCACAATTTTCGATGAACTGGTGACACGAATCGAAATTCTGCGTTCGTTACTATCGCCATCAACAATGTACTTCAGCGCATTTCGAATTAGATTCGATAAAATGCTGTTAAGGACTCCGTCCGAGCATGCAAGGAACTGCGGTCTTTGAAAATGTTCGACTTGAATATGGACATTTACATTATCAGCATCCGGTCGAACTGTTAGTAAGGTGCTGTCAATAATTGCGCCAAGATCGGCTTTGCAGTTAATCTCGGGACACCTCCCCGAGCGCGCAAAATCAAGAAGTCCATCGATAATCTGAGTCATGCGTTTGCCCGTAACGGTGATTCGATGAGTGATCTCACTGGTGGCCTTGTCGGCGTTTAGTCGGTTCAACAATAAATTGTTCATTAATATCGCGTTAAGAGGATTTTTTAGATCATGAGCAACCCGCCCAGCGAATGACTCAAGTTCATTTGCCCGGTCCTCAAGAACGCGCACAGAAGAATTCTTAATCCGAATCGCGATCACCGTCGCCAAACCTGCAAGTGCAACGCAAATGAAGTTCAGCAAGATTGAAAGAAATAAAGATTCTAATCGAATCGAAGAAATTTCAAGTCCCAGTCGCTGGCCTTGAGACGTATCAAAATCCACAATTCTGAAAAATGCCTGATCAAGTAAAATTCCCTGGGCGTGCACATCTTTGAAAGCCACAGTTCTAGATAACTGGTTTGTTGAAATACTATTGATAAATCGTTTAAGCGATTCGGAAAAATTTTCTTCTTGCTGTTCTACACCACTTGCGATTGCAGGTTCATCGGGAAAGAATGGAAGTGTCAGATAAGTGCGGAAGGATGCCCGCATATCTTGTTCTTGCGACAATATATTTTGCAGTAATGCCAATCGATGCTCTGAATTCGAATTCTGTGTTTGATCGACATTTACAAGCACGTCTCTTAGATGGTTCCGCGCATTGGACAGATGCAAAATGCTTGGCAGCGCGTTGCCGACGAGGTCCTTAAGCCGATTCTCGATTGTAGCTTCACGTTGCCGTGTGATAATCGTTGCCATAAGGAAACTGACGACAACCATAGACATAGTGAGAACAAGCATTCGCGGTACTGGAATCTTGAAAGCTTTAGCAGTCATAATGTTTAGTAAGTCCACAGACTTCAATCTGTCCATTTTATAAATGATGCGACCATCGATAATTGCTTATCAGCAAGCAATATTTGCATCGACGATTTAATCATCCCATATATGTTTGTTTCAAAAGTTAGATTAACAAAAAAACGGGGCAGATTTATTCGGATATTTTTGTAATTTGATAACCGCAATGTTAAGGAATTCAACGATCTTCCGCAAAGGATTCAACAAAGGGTATTGGATTCCCTGCAATTGCTTTCCTTGAACCCATTCACCGAGATTCTACAGATTAAGAAATTAAAAGGGGCCGATAACCTCTATCGTTTTCGAGTCCAAGATTATCGAGTGATTTACCATAGATTCACTGCGCAAATGTCCATAAAAATAATTTCAATGTAAAAGTAGAACCAATGTAGCTTGGATGAGCGAAAGCCTAAGATTAAAAATCCTTACGGCGCGAAAACCCATATTGCACCGGTATTTCCAGCATCCGAGTCACCACCAATACATGCGGTGGCTCCGTCACCACTTATTGAACTCGAGATTCCAGAATAAGATCCTGCCGCTACTCCAGTGCCCACTAATTTGGGACCATACTGCGACCAAGTTCCACCCGACAAATTGAATAGCCAGCCTGCGCCCCTATTTGCATCATCGAGATGTCCGCTTGCAAACAATCTTGTTCCATCGTCGGAAAGCGATACGCTAACGCCTTGTCCAGCATTCCCCACCGCCCCTGCGCCAATCAACTTTGCCTGCTGTGTCCACACTGCACCGGCACCTGTAAAAATCCAAGTTGCGCCAATCTGTCCGTTATCCAACGTGCCACCAATTGCCAAAGTTGTTCCACTGGCTGAAAGCGAAAGACTGTATCCTTGGTTAGAAGCTCCGACATTTCCCGCCCCTATCACTTTTGTCTGCTGTGTCCAAACTGCTCCGACACGAGTAAAAATCCAGGCGGCACCGACTCCGCCGTTATCGTCATTGCCTCCGACTGCTAAAACGCTTGCATCAGAATTAAAGCTAACAGCGATTCCCTGACTTGCTACTCCACCAACTATCCCAGTGCCAATTAATTTAGTTTGTGGCGACCAAACTGCTCCGGCTCTGGTAAAAATCCATGTAGCACCGGGCCCACCGTTATCAACTGGTCCGCCCTCTGCTAAATAATTTCCGTCATAACTAAAAGCGATTGAATAGCCTTGCCACGGAGACGCTCCTAGAGCTCCAGCACCTACTAATTTATTTTGAAAAGTCCAAACACCCGCGGACCTAACGTATACCCAAACAGCGCCCATTCCACCCGAGTCAGCAGTGTCGCCCATTGCGATCGTGTTTCCGTCACCGCTAATAGCAACTGCGCTACCAAATGTAAAATTGCCTGGCACACCCAATCCAGAAATTTTTGTCTGTTCAGACCAAGTGGAACCGCTGCGTACATAGACCCAAACAGCACCATTCCCACCGTTGTCACCGACACCACCAAAAACTAAAGTATTTCCGTCATAACTTAAATCGGTTGCATAACCTTGACCGGCAGCACCAATCGCCGTTGCAGAAACTATTTTCGAACCTTGCTGGGTCGTTGGATATCCCGGTGCTGCAACAGCAATACCTTGAGAAATTGGAGGAGAGGAAATTTCAGCCTTAATCCAACCACAGCCCACAGAATAAATAGCAATAAAAAATGACAATAAGAAATTTCTTATTTCTTTCAAAGTCTGTCCAGTTCCACCATTTCGGACCGCCATGACGCGGATCAATCCCACTAAAGCGGACCGGTTTGCGGGGGTGTAAATCCCACCAAACGGGACCGGCCTGTTGCTTAAATTAGCAACAGATAAAACCACCCAATATTAGAT
>JBBQHD010000083.1:0-12032 GCA_038323665.1 Bdellovibrionales bacterium | reverse complement strand
TTTCGAAAAAAAGAATAAATCTGCGCATAAATATTTGGAAATTGAACTGTTATGATAAAAATATTTTTTATCACGCTGTTCATTTCGCAGTCCAGCCACGCGCGAATTTTTAGTTTCGGAAAAGAAACATTGGCAGGATATTTTTCCGTCGCAGAATCCTCGTCGGCGGTTGCTAAAAATTTATCCGATAAGGAAAGTTCAGCAAGTTCGTATTCAAAAGGTTTAGGTATGAATCTAAGCGGAGAATTTGGGATTTCCTATATTCGCCATTTCTTAGGTTTGCGATTTGGCTTGGAATTTATGAAGCCCTTACCGCTGGACAATGTGACGGCTTCAGATGCGGCTGGAAATACTTTGTATACAGGAAAATATGATCTGCTGGCTTATGCTCCGAAAGTGGGTTTGGAATTTTATTTGATCAATCGACAAACAACTCGTGTTTACCTATTGGCAACAATCGGTTCATCCAGTGTGACCATCACTAATTCCTACGCCAGTCCCACGATTGCCCCAGGCGCATCCTTCAGCGAACAAACCAAAGGCAGCGCCACAACTTGGACAGCGGGCGCTGGCTGGGAATATTATTTATTCGATACCACCACGATTTGTTTTGAGGTCTATCAGCGCTCATTAAACTACACAAGTTTAACTTATGCTTCTGCAGGAACAAATTTTATCGGCACCCATGCCGCCGGCGATCCGGTTCTGAAAACCGACGGCACCGCAAGGCAAGTGAATTTAGGCGGGACCTACATCGGATTGACGTTTAAATTTTTCGTGCACTAAGGAAATCGCCTCCAGCTGCTGGCAGCCGCTGTGGAAGAGTATTCATTTTGCCTAAGATGGTAATTTTAAAAAATGGAATCATGATTTCCAGATTTTTTAGATACCCAAAGGACAACAGTTTTTTTCTGCTGGGGCCGCGCGGAACCGGCAAGTCTTTATTTATCCGCAAAACCTTCACGGACAGCATTTATATTAATCTATTAGAGGATCAAGTATTCCAGTCTCTTGTTGCAAACCCCAGTCGCTTGGAATCCATGATTCCTACTGGGTTCAAAAAAAGGGTTGTTATTGATGAGATTCAGAAAATTCCTGCTCTTTTAGACGAGGTTCATCGTTTGATCGAGGAAAAAAAAATTAGATTTGTTCTGACGGGGGCCAGTGCACGGAAGCTAAAAAAAACTGGTGCTAATTTATTGGCGGGGCGGGCACACTCGCAACGATCCTATCCATTGACTGCGTATGAGCTTAAAGACCAATTCAATATTAAACATGCTTTAAAAACCGGTTTATTGCCTAAAGCTTATCTTGAACACGAAGCCAAGGGCTTTCTGGCATCGTATGTTATCACCTACTTAAAAGAAGAAATTCTGCAAGAAGGATTGGTTCGAAATATTGGAACATTTTCGCGCTTTTTAGAGGCTGCAAGTTTTTCTCAAGGGCAAGTTTTAAATATTTCGAACGTCAGCGCAGATTGTTCAGTAGAAAGAAAAACTGTTACCAATTATTTTCAAATTTTAGAAGATCTTTTATTGGTTCATATGTTGGATGTATTTTCACTGCGAGCGAAAAGAGAATTGATTAAGCACAGAAAGTTCTTCTTTTTTGATGTCGGAGTTTTTCAACAGATTCGCCCTCGGGGTCCGCTGGACTCGGAACAAGAAATTTTAGGTGCCTCGGTCGAAACGCTTGTTTTGCAAGAACTCATTGCGCGCAATGAATATCAAAATTGGAATTATAAAATCTGTTATTGGCATACAAAGAATCACATCGAAGTTGATTTTGTTTTGTATGGAGCACGAGGACTTTTCGCAATTGAAGTCAAATCAAGTTCCAGAATTAGGCCCCAAGATCTTGATGGGCTTTTAGAATTTAAAAAAGACTATCCGATGGCAAAACTTATTTTTCTTTACAGCGGAAACGAGACCAAAATTTTCAAGGATGTTCAGATCATTCCACTTGAAAAATTTTTATTAACTGCTGACAAATGGATATAGCCAATTAGCTGGAATAAAGATCGTCAATTTCCTTAGCATAGGTTTTCTCGATCACTTTACGTTTCAATTTCAGGGACGGAGTCAGTTCGCTTTTTTCAATGGTGAATTGCTGCGGCAGGATTTTAAATCGTTTGATTGATTCATAAGACGCTAAATTAGAATTTACTTCCGAAACGATTTCTTTCACCTGTTTTTGCACTTCCGCAGAATTCTTCGAATATTCGATATTTAGGGTAATCAAAGCGACCACATATTTTTTTTGATTACCTAAAATTAGAACTTGGGCAACCAAGGAATTCAGTTTTAATAAATTTTCTAATTTTTGTGGTGCTATGTATTTTCCGCCGGCAGTTTTGATTAAATCTTTTTTTCGATCGGTGATGCGCAAATGTCCCGAGGGCAGAAATTCGCCGATGTCTCCGGTGGCAAGCCAACCTTCGACAAAAGGACTTTCCGCATCGGTTGCGGAATTCCAATAGCCATCCATAATCTGGGGGCCCCGCACCATAATTTCTGCATCGGAAGCCAATTTGATTTCAATACTGGGCAATGGTGTTCCCACTGTTCCAAATCTAAAATTATAAGGACGATTTACACAAATCGCGGCAGTGGTTTCGGTTAATCCATAGCCTTCTAAAATCAATAATCCGCAGGAATGGAAAAATCGGGAAATTTCTTCGGCCAAAGGTGCACCGCCGCTGATGGCAATGCGCAGGCGTCCACCAAAGGCTTTTTTAACGGTGGAAAAAACCATGCGATCGGCAATTTGTAATTCCAGCCACAGCTGCGGAGAAATAGATTCGTTGTATTCTTTGCGCCGACTGACTTCATGACCTACACCAATGGCCCATTTAAAAATTTTTTGTTTTAATTTTTGATTTTCCATTTGTGCCAAAATCGACCCATGAATTTTTTCAAAAACTCGAGGAACCGAGGCAATAAAAGTGGGTTTCACATCCAGTAGATCTGATTTTAACTTTTCAAAACTTTGTGCAAACCACAGCTGGTAACCAACCGCAATTTGTCCCCAAAGTTCGATTCGACCAAAAACATGGGAATAAGGTAAGAAACTTAAACTGACGTCATTTTCTGTTATCCCGCAGGCAGGAAATCCTTCACTGACTTCGGCCAAAGCTTGTCGATGAGTGATCGAGACACCTTTGGGCAAACCAGTAGTTCCCGATGTGTAGACAAGGCTTGCCAGTTCTTTGAGCTCGATTTCGCTGGTCATTTTTTTCAGCTGATCACGGAAATCAGCCGATTTTTTTTCGGCGAGTTTTTCAAAATCAGCCCAAGACATCACAGATTTATCAGTGTTTTTCGAAGAAGACAGTGGATCTGCAATGCGAGTTTTTAAATTTTCTAATTTGAAATCAAGATTAGGTCCGCCGATTAAAAGGCAGGCACCGGAATCTTTTAAAATCCATTCAATATCCTGGGGGGTGCTGTTGGGATAAATCGGAACAGTCACAGCCCCAATCATCTGAATAGCAAAATCGCAGCATGCCCATTGATAACTATTGCCAAAGCATAAGGCGACTCGCTGTTGCTTTTTTACTTTCAGGTCTAACAAAGAAAACGCGGTGTCTTCGATTTTAGAAATGTATTCCGACCAAGTAATGGTTTTCCACTGATTTTTTATTTTATGGCCAAGTGCTATTCGGTCGCCCGAATTTTCCCAGCTCCACAATTTTTCAAGTAAATTCATCGAACTTGTTGTTTAGTCGATTTCGGGATCAATTCCAAAGTTTTTTTCTGACCAGGCTTTAAATAGACATTTTCTTCCGAAACGGCGGCTGTGCTGCGGTTGATGGCTTTTATTTTATGGGTTTGGTTGGGGGCCAAAGGCAATTGCGTGACCGGAAGCTGAGAAATCTTTTTCCCATTCACATAAACATCCACCTGGCTGCTGCCAATCGGAATATTCACATTTAAAAAAGCAGCCTTACCCAGTGGCTGAAGTTTCGCCTGAATTGTGGTCACGGGTTGAGTCAACACAATTTCTTTTTCATAAGGGAAGTAGTCGGGTTTTTTCAGTTTTAAAAGATATTTATGGTTGGCCAGCAATGATTTTACTTTGGGAGTAAATTCTTTCAATGGCACATCATCAATAAAGATTTCTGCATATTGAGGCTGAGATAAAATCGTCAGTTGAAACGACTCGGGGGCAGGTGCTGGAACAGGCGGCGCCACTGTTGTTACCGGTGGCAATACGGGTTCGATGACCGAAGATTCAATTCGGGCAAAACTGATTTTCCTTAAGGAGTCTTTAAAAACAAAAAAGCTGACAGTCAAAACAGTCAAACCCAAAAATATATTTCGACCTGCAAATCCGAGGTCCTTTTTGGGCAAAGTAATTTTTGATTTAGTTCCCGTTGGATTTAATGGCGGATTCATCCAGACTTTATTTTTGTTTGGAGGTTCTTTTTTTAATTTTAAATCCACTTTTAATTCAGCTTCAGTATCCAGATCCAACTGTTCTTCAATCAATGTATCTGTCGAGGTATCTTCGACTTTGGCTTGAATAACAAAATTACTTTTTGAATATTCCACCAGACGACGGCGTGAATCCTTGTAGGCTTGGTTGAACAGGTTCTTAATAAAAATAGAGAAATCTCGAGCATTAAATTCGGGATAAGCAATGTTCAAAAATTTATTCAAATCTTTGTGTAAAACCGCAGCGGTTTGATAGCGTAAATTACGATCTTTGGCCAAAATTTTATGTAGAATTTTTTCTAATTCGGGTGGAACGCCGGGATTGATTTTCCGAATCATGGGAATTTGCATTTCGCGGATTTTGCGTAAGGTTGCAGCCTCGGACGAAGCGGCAAACAAACGTTCATTGGACAGCAATTCCCACATTAAAATTCCCACTGAAAATAGGTCAGTTCGGGGATCGACATTTTGTCCATCAGCTTGTTCGGGACTCATATACCCAAACTTGCCTTTCAAAGTTCCCGTTTTAGTGGAATCAATTTGATTCTCAGCTTTGGCAATTCCGAAATCGATGATTTTAACTTCGCCCTCGTAACTGACCATAATATTTTGTGGACTCATGTCCCGATGAACAATGTTTAAAGGTTTGCCAGTCGAATCATCGATGCAACGGTGTGCATGATCTAATCCGGAAGCAATTTCTTTAATGATATAGGCGACTTGATCGACTGAAAATGCATTCGCATTGGTTTTTAATTCATTGATGATTTGGCGAAGATTTTTTCCTTCGACAAATTCCATTACTAAAAAAAATTGGTTTTTTTCGACTCCGAAATCAAAAATCGAAACGATGTTAGAGTTATTTAAGTTGACGCAAATTTTTGCTTCTTCCTTAAACATTTCAATAAATTCTGGGTGTTCCGAATATTGCGGCAGAATTCTTTTCAAAGCCAAAAATTTTTGCACGCCATCGACGCCGGGGGATTTCGCCAGATACACTTCGGCCATACCGCCTGATGCGATTTTTTCTAAAAGTAGGTATTTACCAAAACTTTCGGCTGCAGCCATAGTCCTCAATTCCCTCTTTCATTTCGGTATAAATACTGCCAAGCTAAATGCATGATATGGATCGGATTAACCGGAGGTCTAGGCACCGGCAAAAGCACAGTGGCCCAGATGCTAAGGGAAAGTAACTTTTCAGTGATCGATGCCGATCAAATTTCCCGGGATGTGGTTGCCGTGGGCGGTCTAGGTCTGGGTCAGGTGGTTGCGGCATTTGGAAAAGATGTTTTAAACCAGGACCAAAGTCTGAATCGAAAAAAAATCGCCGAGTTGATTTTTCAGGATACGAAAAAAAAAGAACTTTTGGAAAACATCGTCCATCCCTTGGTCCAGCAAGAAGTTGTAAGGCTGCGTGATCAGCTTCAAAAACAAGGCAAGCAGCTCGCATTTTACGATGTGCCACTGCTATTCGAAAAAAAAATTCCCGGTTTCGATGCTGTCATTGTTGTTGCTGCAGATTCCGATTTTCAAAAGCAGCGACTGATCCAACGCAATAATTGGAGTGATGCCGAGATTGATTCACGGCAACGTAACCAGCTGCCTTTGGTCGATAAAATCAAATCGGCAGACTATGTTTTGATCAATAACGGTTCTTTGGTAGAGCTTAGGCAGCAGCTAGTTAAGATTATCGACCAGATAAAAGTCGATTTTAACTTAAAGCAGATACCCTAGTTGAAAAATTATTTTTAGTATATAGACAGCGTGAGGGTTTCTGATTTGATCAAACTTTTTGTATTTCTAAATTTATTTTTATGCACACAATTTGTTACAGCCGCCGATGACACTGGTGTTTCCTATACGATTCATCATCAATATGTTTCGACCCGCGCATTGGGAATGGGTGATGCTTTTGTTGCGGTGGCCGATGATTACAATGCTTTGTTTTACAATCCTGCTGGATTATCAAGACGAACGGAACGAGAATTAAATTTGTCATTGGGTGTTGGCGCCACTGCGCAGCTGACGACTTTTCAAAAAAGTATTTCAGATGCACAAGGCACTCCGGGAACAGATACCGATAAACAAAATGCAATGATACAGGTTTTGCAAGAACAGTATGGAAAATCTTACTCGTTGCGAGTGCAGGGACCAAGTGCCGTGTATGTTTCTAAAAATTTTGGTATTGGATTTATTCCTTTAGATTTATCTTTCGAAGGAACTTTGCATCAGCAAGTTGGGCCTGCGATCAACGCAACTGTCTATGTCGATTCAACTTTGGCAATGGGATACGGGCATGAATGGGACACCATGATGCCTGGTCGGTTATCTTGGGGTGTCACCGGAAAATTTATTAACCGCGAATACTTTTCCAAATCAATCAACTTTGTGGAATTGGCATCTGACTCTAAACTTGTGCAGAACTCGGATCTTCGTGAAGGCTACGGGCTGGATGCAGATCTAGGATTGCTGTATACGCCGGCGATTTCGCACACGAGTTTACTTAGATACAGTCGCCCCACATTTGGATTCGTCGTGCGAAATGCTTTGCAAAGTTCATTATCGTCGACATTTCATTTAGTTAATAAAAACACTTCGTTGCCACCCGAACCCCTTTACCGAGTTTTTGATCTTGGCAGTAAATGGGAAATCCCATCATTCTGGATTTTCAGTGGCCGTGGCGTTGTGGACATTCGTGACATAAACCATCCTTTGTTTACCTTTAAAAAAGGCCTTCATTTGGGGGCCGAATTTGACTGGAGATTATTCAGTTGGTGGAAGGGCGCTTACCGCCTGGGTGTCAATCAGGGATATTATACGGCGGGAATATCGGCCTTAATCGGAATTTTTAATTTAGATTTTGCAACCTATGGGGAAGAAGTGGGGCCTTATTCCACCCCAGTGCAAAACCGAATGTATAGTTTGAAACTAAGTTTGAATTTTTAGGGTAAGGAAAAAAAATGAAATATTTATTGCCGTTATTTATTATTTGTTTTTTCTTTGGCTGTGGGAAATCCACAGATAAAGACAAAATCGGAGATGCTCAGATTTGTTTGGATAAACTTTCCGCAAGTCCTGCAGCTGCAGAAGTTGATGCTTGCACAGAAAAAATTGCAGGTCTTACGACGACAGCTGCTTACACAGTTTTTTGCGCGGCTAATTTTATCAAAGAAGGTTTCGGAGGCGCGACTCGTTTTATCACCGCCTTTCAGCAAATCAATGGCGGGACTTCGGGCTCGAATGTGCAAGCTTTGATGGGTGTTATGACTTTTACAGCAAAAGCGAATGTGACTTTGGATTTGGCTGATGCACAATCCAATTTTTCTACTTGTTTGCTGAGCACGGGGAAGGGCTCGACTCTGCTTGCCTCGTTTTCGTATTTAACGATGGCTTTGTATAACTTTTATAACAGTAAGGCCTTACCTTATTGTCCGAACACTGTGACTACGACGACCTATAGTTATTATGACCTTTCTAGTTGTGTGACTGCAGCGTTGGCGGATGCTGGCCCAGGACCTGGGCAGTTAGCTACGGTTGCTTTGATTGATTCTAATTCTGTAGATGCGGCGGCAATCACTGCGCAAAATTCGATTGGTACAATTATTGTTGCTGCCTACGGTTTAAGTTGCACAGGCACCGGAGCCAATGCCAACCTTTGCGCAACTATGAAAACGGCCATCGATGCTTCGGGCGGAATTACGGCTTCACCACGAGTGATCGCCGCGAATTTCATTATTAGTTCTTTAAATATTCATTTCCCTTAAATTTGAAAATCATCCAAATAATAGGTCCTGCATTTTGGGCTGTCGCCAGGACAAATCCCGACCATTGTCCGTCTCATATTTAGACGAAAAAGTCCGATAGGAATACTGAAGGAAATGATTTCCTTTCAGGAAGGCCATCAAGGATGAGGTCGCAGATTAGTAAAAATTTATTTTTTCTTAGCTGCATTTTCATAGCAGAAATCGGATTTGCTTCCGAACGCCGCGAATTTTACAACGGCATTCGCGCTTTGGGCATGGGGGATTCCTCCGTCGCTACTGCCAACGACGAAACGGCACTTGCAGAAAACTCTGCGGGCCTTGGGCGAATCCGAGAATATTATGGAACCATCTTCGATCCAGAAGTTGAACTGGGCGCCAAAGCTTACAGTCTTTACACGGCAAAGGCTTATACAAATTTCACCAGCATTCCCTCAGTTATGCCTGCGGTCTTGGCTTCGCCCGCGACTTACTATCATGCGCGGACTCAGTTTATGCCGTCCTTTGTTGCGAAAAATTTTGGCATTGGTTTGTTGGTTAAAAATACTTTGGATTTAGAAATTCCAGATGCAGCAGCACCGACAACGGCCAATGCATTTTCTCGAGACGATATGGCCCTGTTGTTGGGTTATAACTTTCGCTTTTTTGATGGGCGAATTAAATTAGGTTTTACCGGAAAAGTAATTTCGCGAATCGAGCTAAATGAATCTGCCCTTGATGCCACTCAGCCGTTGGATTCCACTTCTTTGGCAAAGGCGGGACTTTTAAAAGATGGTCTTGGAATCGGCGTTGATGTCGGACTTTTGTTGGCCGCACCTTGGACTTGGCTGCCCACCTTCGGGGCTGTTTTGCGCGATGCGGGTGGGACTTCTTACGATAAAATTAAAAACTTTAGAAACAAAGATGCTACTGCATCGCCAACAACAACACCACAAGATTTGGATGTGGGGTTTTCCGTTTCGCCGATCCACACCAATTATATTCGATCCACTTGGACGATCGAATACCGCGGGGTTTTAACCACATCGACAGAAACGGATCCGCAAAAACTTTATCACGCGGGTGCAGAATTAAATTTTTATGATCATTTCTTTGTTCGTGCTGGTTACAACCAACGTTATTTCACTGCTGGTATGGAAGTTTCAGGAAAATATTTGCAGCTGCAGTTTGCAACTTACGGAGAAGAAATCGGAACAGCGGCACAAAGTCGGGAAGATCGAAGATCTGTAGTGAAAATGGCGATTCGTTTTTAACGGAGAGGGCTTATGAGAAAAATTTATCTTATTCTAGTCGTATTTTTTTCTACGTCGTGTGGACAAAATTTATTTAAGGATGGATCTAATCAGACCTCGGATGATGCGCTTTACTTTTCTGCGTTAATATTGATCGACCAACAAGATTACTTAGCTGCCATTACCAAACTTCAGCTGACTTCCGCTGGTTACCAAGCGAAATCCAGTTATATCCAAACCTTGGCCGGGGCGCAGGCGGGTTACTGCGGGCAGAATTTTCTATCGTTAATAACGTCTGTAACTGGTGGGGCCGGAACAGCATTTCAAATTTTCGAATCGGTGTTTACAACCAGGACCATACATCCTTCGTTTTGTTATTCATCACAACTATCAATCGAAGGCGGATTTGGAAATACAACAGCTGCGCGCACAACGGATCTTAATTTTTTCATGGCGATCTTGGGAATTTCTAAAATGGGAACTTATATTCGTAGCAACGCTGATACAGATCAAGATGGTGTGGTCGATGCAGGATTTGATTCCTGTTCAGCGGCTTCGATTTCGGATGCAGATGTAATTCAAATCGGGACTGGTTTAGCATTACTGATTAATAATATCTCGGCAGTTTCGTCCTCACTTTCAGGAAGTGGGGCAGTTGCGGCAGTTTCGAATCTTGCTACACTTTGTGCTGGTTTTCCTGGAAACCCATGTGCTGTAACGGATCCCAATAGCCCTTCGTGGGATGCCAACGCGATCAAAGCCATACGATCCTTGCTTAAATCCAATACTTACGGAATCGAAAACTGCAACCCGCCAGAGATTGGGTGTTGCCCATAGGAAAAATAATCTTTCTTTTTATTTTTGGATTTTATATTTCTGCCAGCGCTGCGGAAATATTTGAATTTTCGCGACCGATTCGCGCGCAAGGAATGGGCGGTGTTTATTTGCCCTTCGTGGAACCAGTGGATGCTGTATTGTGGAATCCTGCTGTTTTGGCTGACAACAGTGGTCTTGCTTACGAAATTGCAAATTTAGGATTGGGCGCGAATGGTTTGGCGACATACAATGTGATCAATACTTACAGCAAATGCGGTTCTGCTTTGAGCTGTTATGATCCCCTGTATGGGGTTCCAATTTGGATTGGACTTAACGGGAAAACTTCTTTGGCTGTCGGAAATTTCGGTGCCACACTTTTTACGTTTACGTCGTTGAATACAGCGTTGCACAACCCCGCATTTCCAGAACTCGACACCACTTTCAATAAAGATGACGGAGCGCTTGTTGGAATGGGATTTCATGTTGCACGGATGACGAGTGTTGGGCTGACTTTGAAACAAATTCGCAGATGGGGAGGAACGCAAGCAATTGGGGTTTCCACTTTGACCGGAGGCGCATTGAGCGTTTCAACTTTGCAAAACAATTTCAACAGCAAGGGCACAGGTTATGGCTTTGATGTCGGCGGTGAAACAAAAATCCCGGGATTGATTTCAACAATTTTTTCTGCTCACTGGCAAGATGTTGGATCGACGTCCTTTGTGCAAACAGCTGGTGGTCCCCCACCTGATCGAATTCACGATAATTTAAGTTTAGGTATTGGAACTGAATTTGTTATTCCCGGTTTGTCTTTCCGTAGTGGGGTTGAATATCGAAATGTCACTTTACAAGGTGAACAAATTGGCAAAAAAATTCATTTGGGTGCGGAACTGGGTTTGCCTTTTGTCGATTTGCGCGCAGGTCTTAATCAAGGCTATACAACTTATGGAGTGGGAGTTGATGTTCTGTTTTTTCGCATCGATGCAGCAACTTATACCGAAGAACTTGGCGTCTATCCTGGACAAAGCCCCTCGGCGCGACTGGAAGTTGGGTTAAGCTTCAGTATGTCTGTCGATGCTGATTTCGGCTTTTTGACCGGCGGCAACGGAAGATACAAAAATCAAAAGCTGAAACAACGCCGTTAATTTTCTCGACATCAGGATTCATCGTCGATAATTTGTAGACGAATGTTGAAAATAATTTCGATACAAAACTTAGAACAAATTTCGACTTATTTCCTGAATGAAAACGAAGGTTTCGATGCGCAGAAAAATACTTGGATCGTTTCCGATTTGCGCCTGCAACAGGAATGCGAAGAAATTATTCTACATCAACAAGGATTTTTTTTCGATCACAGTGTTTCACGCGTTGGCGATTTGTGGAAAAAAATATTTCAAGAAAAATTTCCGAATCAACAGATTATTTCTGCATCACTTGCGGTCGAATGGATTGAACAGATTTTAGAAAAGCATTCGCATCCTAAGATTTGGAAAAAAGTCGTTTTGGAAAGTATGGAAAGATTTTGCGGACTGTTCTGCTTGTCGAATTCCGATGACCTTTGGCAGGAATTGGACGACAGCAATCCTGATGCAGAAATTATGAAAATTTCATGGCAGGTTTTTCAAGAAATTCGCTCGCATAATATTGTTTTAGCCAAGTGGATTCCCGCTATGCTTCTAGCGGCACAAACTGATATTCATTGGCAGCGCAAGCTTTTCGTGGATTTACGGTCCCAGCTGACCTCGACCGAGGCGCAATTGTTTTATGAAATTTCTAAGCATCAAGAAGTC